>JACPGD010000503.1 GCA_016182645.1 Candidatus Hydrogenedentota bacterium
ACGCCGGCGATGGCGCAACAGATCATCGATTACTTCAAGAATGACCCGGAGTACGGCGGGAACCTGGTGATCGGCCGCGTGCCCACGTATTGGCGGACGCTGGAGGGCGACTCGGAGACGGATGCCGGGTGGGCCGATGTGTACCGGAGCTTCGACATCATCAATCCGTGGATGGTGGGGCGAGTGGGATCGAAGGAAGACATTGATCAATTCGTGGAGAATGTGTGGGGGCCGGATCTGGCGGAAACGGGCGGGGCCGGCATCGGCTATCTGCCGGTGGTGTTTCCGGGATTCAGTTGGGACAACTTGCAACAACTGCCGCCTGGTTCGTCGCTTTTTCCGCGGCGGGGCGGGGCGTTTTTGTGGGAACAGGTGTATGCGTGGCAGGACCTCGGCGTGGACATGATGTTTGTGGCGATGTTCGACGAGGTGGATGAAGGAACGGCGGTCTTCAAGGTCAGTGCCAATTATCCGGTGACCGATCACTGGGTCGATTATGAAGGGTATCCCACGGACTGGTATCTCCGGCTGGTGTCGGAAGCGTCGAGGATGCTGCGGGGCGAAATTCCGTTGACGGAATCCATTCCGATCGATTCGGATGGCGACTCGATTCCCGATGTGACGGACACCGATGACGATGGGGACGGGATCAGCGACGCGGATGAAGTCAATGGCACGAACGGTTACGTGACGGATCCGTGGAGTGCGGATACGGATGGGGATGGTTTCGACGACAACGTGGAACCGGATTATGGGTCGGACCCGAGCGACGGCGAAATGTTTCCCGCCGCGGTGGTGTGGGTGGATTTTCTCTACATGGGGACCGAGCGCGGCACGCAGTCAAACCCGATGAACACGCTGGGGGAAGGGGTTCAACTTGTTTTGCCTGGCGGCGTCGTCAATCTTGGCGCGGGGGCGAGTCCGTCGCCGATTACGATCAGCAAGCCGGTCCGGCTTGAGGCGCCCGAGGGGAGCGCGCGCATCGGCTGAGGCGGCGGCTAGTCGATGGGAACGGCGTAGAAGGGATATTGATCACCGCCGGAGTTGAGGAGAATGTCGGCGAGCCCGCCGGTGAAGTCGAGCAGGTAGCCGAAGGTGCCGTCAATCCGCTCTTCACCGATCGTGCCCCAGCTATAGATGATGGCGCGGCCGACGTATTGGTTGGCCAGGCGGACGTGGACGACGATGGCGACGCCGTAGCGTCCGTCCATCTCGAGGCCAAAGCAGGCGGTGCGGAAATGCATGAATGGAACGGTCGCGCCCTGCCAGTCGCCGCCGATCGGGATTTCGCGCCCGTAGACGCTCGGCAGCAGGTACTCATTCTCGTGGACCATCGTGATGGCGCCGTTCGGGCCGAAGTCCGCGATGAAGATCTGGGCATCGACCGGCGGGCGCTCGAGGATGCCGCCGTTCAGCAAGCCGCCATAGGGGCCGGGGAGTGCTTTCGGCGGGTCGGGCGCGCGAAAGGCCTGCCAGGTGGCGTTGGCCGCGGTGGGCGGGCCAGTGTCGCGTGGGGCGCTGTGCTTTTCCGTGCCGGTGATGGCGACGTCGAAGGCATCGGGGAACTCTGGCAGGGGGCAGCCGCTGAGCGCCAGCACGGCGAGCACGAGCGAGGTATAACGCGCAACAGCGAGTGAGATGTGCATAGATCGTGCTCCGGTCAATCACCAGCCAAATAGTCACCAGCCTGTGTGTGAGTCTACGCCGCGGGCAGCGAGAAAGCAAGGTCTTGGTGCGGCCATTCGTAACCATTCAGTCATGGACTTGATGGACGCGATGGACTTAATGGACAGGGAAGACGCCTGGAAGACTGCCGGGCGAACAGACGAGGGCCCAGCGGGCCGCGTGGGGCCGGGCTGGTCCGAATCGTGTTTCGGGCGGGGGCGTCCCGGTAGAATGAAGGTGAAGCTGCCTTCTTGGGCGGGACGGATGGACTGAATGGACACGATGGACAGCAGGGACACGATGGACAGCAGGGACGGGATGTGGCTATTTGAAGTGGAATCGACCAGGAGGACCCGGCCCGTGCCGCGGCCATTCTTGAAGTGGGTTGGCGGGAAGGCGCAACTGCTGGGGGAGTTGACGCAGCGGGTGGCGCTGGCACGTCCGTTCGGGCGGTACCATGAGCCGTTTGTAGGGGGCGGGGCGTTGTTTTTTGAGTTGGTGCGGGCGGATGGCTTGGGGCAGCGTCGGGCGCTGCTTTCGGACAATAACGCGCGGTTGATCGAGACGTACAGCATGGTGCAGGAGCGGGTGGAGGAGGTGATCGCGCTGTTGCGGGAGCACAAGGAGCGGCATGGGAAGGAGCACTATTATGCGGTGCGGGCGGCGGCGCCCGCGACGGCGGTGGCGCGGGCGGCGCGGCTTATTTACCTGAACAAGACGTGCTTCAACGGACTGTATCGGGAGAATAGCCGGGGCGCGTTCAATGTGCCGATGGGCACGTACAAAGATCCGCCGATTTGCGATGCGGTGAACTTGCGGGCCGTTTCGGCGGCGTTGCGGCGGGCGCGCATTGAGCAACGGCCATTTGGCAGCGTGATCCAGCGCGCGGCGGCGGGGGACCTGGTGTATTTTGATCCGCCGTATCATCCGGTGAATGCGACGTCGTCGTTCACGGCGTATGAACAAAACAATTTTGGGGAGGCGGACCAGCGGGAACTGGCGGAGGTATGCGTGGAGTTGACGCGGCGCGGGGTGAAGTTTGTGCTCTCGAACTCGTATACGCCGCTGATTCTGGAGCTGTATCGGGCGCGGGGGTTTGCGGTGGAGGAAGTATTCGCGGCGCGGATGGTGAACAGTAAAGCGGCGCGGCGGGGAAAGATCAGCGAGGCGCTGGTGCATAATTTAATGAGGAATGAGGAATGAGGAATTAAGAATTAGGGATGGGGGAGGACGAAGGCGGAGGGGATGGATGGTTGCGCCAGGGGGCGTTCTCGGGGTACTTGGTCAGCAGAAAGTTGACGATGTCGCCGGTGAGCACTTTTGCGCCTTCGGGGGTCAGGTGGCCGTCGGCGTGATAGACGAGGGAGTAGGGATTGGGGTGCTCGCGGAATGTCTGGAGGGGCGTGAAATAGGGGATGCCCTCCCGGCGGAAAAAATTGGCCGTGATGCGCGCGTTCTTGTCCGGAGCGTATTCATTGGGGTCCGTGTAGTGGCGCAGATAACGCACGGCCTCGCCCTTGTCGACGGGATAGGGAATGTTGAAGGCGGCGAAAGCGATGCCGCGCCCGGCGCAGTAATCGCGCATGGCGCGGATGTCGGCCTGCATCATTTCCCATCCTTCCTGCAATTCGGGATACCACTGGGCGAGGTCGACCTCGTACAACCAGCCGCGGGGTTCGGATTCGGGCAGGCGCGGCGTGGGAAAGGCGGGAACGACGCGGAGTTCCCGGCAGAGTTTGATGAAGAGGGGCATATTGATGGAGTTCCTGAGCACGCGGTAGGCGCGGCAGTGGCTGAACAGCCAGCTTTCGCAGCGCCATGGCCAATGGCGGTTGCGCAGGCGGAAAGTGTTGACCATGAGTTCATGTTCCGGCAAAAATGCGCGCATCCGTTTGCCCAACTTGGCGAGGGAATCATTGATGTCGTTGGCGCTGAAGGTCTGGAGGATAACGAGGTCCGGTTGATAGGCGGGGACGACCTTCTGGAGGACGCCGAATTCCTGCCACGGCCCGTAGCCGGCGATGCCCGCATTGATGATGCGAATTTTGTGTTCGGGAAATCGTCGCCGCAGTTCGATCTCCGTCAGGACTGCATAGGTCTTCTCCTCTTCCAATCCCCAGCCCATGGTGTAGGAGTCGCCCGCGAACAGAATGCGGTACTCGCCGGGGAGTTTGGGCTGGGGTTCTTCCGCGCGTATGCCGAGGCTGTTCAAGGTCACGCGAAACGCGCCGGTCTCGTTCGGCGCGGGTGCGAAGGAGACGACGGCGTCAAAGCCCGGCTCTGGCGCCCAAATATTCTCCGGATGGATGCGTCCAAGGCCGGTTGGGGTGAAGCGGACCGGAAAGGCGACACGCACGCCCACTTCGACGAGGACTAGGGTGGTGATCACGATCGGGAGGGCGGCGAAGATCGTGCGGGGCGCGGGAAGCAGGTCTCGCAGTGTTTTTCCGGGCGTGAGACCGTGGCCAATCAATAGAGAGACGACGCCCCAACTCCATGCGGCATAGGGCGGGACACTGCGAAACAACAGGGCGGCGAAACAGAGTG
>JACPGD010000509.1 GCA_016182645.1 Candidatus Hydrogenedentota bacterium
GCTGTTGGGGAATGGGGGGCTGGGCGCGGTGGTAACGACACGGCCGGATGCGGTGGTGGTGCATTTCGGACACAACAATGTCTGGGACATCCGGATTGCCGAAGACCACAAAGACAAGATCGGCACGTTCCAGGAGGTGTTTGAGAAGGTGGCGGCGATTCCGGCGGATCTGCCGAGTCTGGAATCAGATCCGTGGTATGCGGAGTACGTGGACATTACCCACGCCAACTATGAAAAGCCGTATCCGCGCCCGTTTCCCTGTGGTTCGCTGGTACTGGGATTTGACCGGCGGAAGGTGGAACTGCTGGGGCATCGTGTTGATATCGCGACGGGACTGTGCGTTGTGCACTTGCTGGTGGAGGGGACGCCGGCGGAGTTGCGGCTATTCGTCGACATGGACAGCGACCAGCTGTGGCTTCGGCTGACGGACACGGATGGAAATCCGGTCCCGAACTGCCTGGGGCGTGTCCGGCTGCTCCCCGATCCCGACACGCCGAAGTCCATTCCGGCGTACGAGGTGGTCAGTGAAGCCGCAACCGACGCGCTGGCCTTCCGGCAAGTACTGCCACGCAACGAGCCGGTCGAGGGCAAGCCGGGAGCGTCCGATCCGAAAGACCGCGCGTTCCGCTTGTCCGTGCGCGTCAACGGCCGCCTCGAGGCGAAGCAACGGCTGAACTGGGAAGGGCGCCCCGAGTCAATGGGGCCGTTGGAGCGGGGCCTGGAATCTGTGGAGCCATTTGCGGCGGTCGTTCAACTTGAGGAAGGACTGGCCTCGGCGATCGGTGTGGACTCCCCCACGCTGCCCGAAGCACTGCCGGAAGCATTCACGATGGCACTGCGCGCGACAGAACAGAGCTGGACGGACTACTGGAATCGTTCGGGCGTCGTGTTGGACGACGGATTTCTGGAGCGCGTCTGGTATTGGAACCACTATTTCTTCCGTTGCGCCGCGAAGGCCGGCGTGAATTGTCCGGGCCTGTTCGCGAACTGGAGCTACCGGAACATCGGCACGGCGTGGCACGGCGACTACCACATGAACTACAACACGCAGCAGCCGTTCTGGCTGCCGTTTTCGAGCAACCGCGTCGAACTGAACCTGCCCTATGTCGAGTTAGTCGAGCGGCTGCTCCCGTTGAGCCGGCAGTGGGCCAAGGAGTATTACGGGCTGCGTGGCGCCTATTTCCCGCACTCGGCCTATCCCGTCGAGATGACCATGTCGCCCTATCCCGTGCCGACGTGGGGCTGGGAGATCTGCGAGACACCCTGGGCGGTGCAGGGGCTGTGGTGGCACTATCTTTACACCATGAACAAAGAGTTCCTGCGGGAGCGGGCCCTGACGCCGATTCGCGACGCGGTGCTCTTCCTTGTCGACTACATGAAACGGCCCGAAGCCCGCGGCGAACGCTGGGGCGACGACAACTACCACATCTTCCCCACGGTCCCGCCCGAACTCTATGGGCTGAAGCCGGGCTTCAAGTACAACAACGACTGCCTCGTGGATTTGACCCTCACAAAGTTTGTGATGAAGGCGTACCTCGAGGCCACACGTGTTCTCGGGATCGAAGACGGCGAAAATGATCTGATCGCGGACGTGCGCGACATCCTCGAGCATTTTCCCAAGTACCCCACGGCGGAATCTAAGTTTGGGAAAGTCTTTGTCTCCGTTCCGGGCGAGCATGCGGAGGTGGTGTACAACACCCCGAACAGCCTAATGACCGTGTTCCCCGGCGAGGACCACGGCCTGCATTCACCCGCAGACGTCAGCGAGATGCTGGTCAATACCTACCGAAACACACAGAACGAGGGCGGAAACGAACTCGTGTTTATGAATCTCCAGGCCGCGCGCATCGGCCAACTCGATCTCGAGCGCTTCAAGCGGCAGATCAACTATTGCCTGCTGCCCAACGGCACCTGCACCGATATGGTCCTCCAGGTCCACGGCCGCTACGACGATACGACGCGCTTCGACTTCATGGCGCCCATGGGCATTTGGTTCGAGAACTTCGGTCTGCCCATCGTCATCAACGAATGCCTGATGCAGAGCTACGACGGCACCATTCGCCTCTTCCCTAACTGGCCGTTGGACAAACCCGCCGCCTTCCGCACGCTCCGCGCCGCCGGCGCCTTCCTCGTCAGCGCCTCCTGCGCGGAAGGACGCGTGAACGAAGTGGAAATCCTCAGCGAAGCCGGCAGCACGCTACGCCTTGAAAATCCCTGGGACAACGGCACCCGTATCGTCACGGCGTCCGGTACGAGCGAAGCGACAGATGAGTTGCTAGAGCTGACTACTACCGCCGGGGAAGCCATCCGTCTCCAGCCAGTGCGTGAGTGATCAGTCTTGCGTTTTATGACAGTCTGTCGTACAATCGGTACTGAAAGGAGGTTACTGGGGTGAGGCAATCTCAATGAGGCGCTTTGTTCTGTATGAAGATCCCGATGAGGGAGAATTAACCGAGGAAGACGCCAGACACGAGGTTTGGGTCATTGCAGTGGAGGCAAAGAGACGCGGCGTCTCGGAGTCGGAGATAGAGGACGCGAAGTCCAATGCGCTTGGGCTTCTTACGGGAGGCCATTATCAAGCGGCGATTGCCGAGATGTTCCAGCTCTTGATTTGAGTAGCATGAAAAAGAACAGCGAAAAGAAAGCCATTGCGGAGGTGCTCGGGTTTGCCGTGCGCATGCGGCGGGAGATCGTCGAAGAATGGACCCAGGCGGAACTGGCGGCCCGCGCCAATGTCTCGCAGTCGGCAATCTCCCTGATAGAGCGAGGCGAGCGTGCGGACATTGCCACGCTGAGCAAAGTGGCCGCAGCGTTCCGCATGCCGCTCTGGCGGCTAATCAAGCACGCCGAGGCCGAGCACATTCCTCGAATGCCTGGAAAAGCGGGCGCGGCCGTCTGAGGGGGACTGGCTACAGCCACCCCCACAGAAGGCAACGGAGGAAACGAAGCGCGATGGCGTTGCAACTGTCCCCAGAGCGTCCAGGAGGTCTGAGAGAATGGAATTCACGATTGAAACCGAACAAGAGGAAGACGGCCGCTGGATCGCGGAGGTGATGGAGCTTTGCGGCGTGATGACCTACGGCAAGACCCGTGAGGCTGCCATCGCGCAGGCCGAGGCCCTTGCGTTGCGCGTGATTGCGGAACGCATTGAGGCCGGCGAACAAGCCGTCGAGCCAATTCGCATCGCGTTCAGCGCCGCATGAGCACATGGCGAAGCACTCGCGCGCGACTCGTGCTTTCGGCGCTGGAGAGGATCGGGTGGGTGGTGAAGCGGTCGTCTGGTTCTCATCGAACACTTACCAAAAGAGGCAATCCCGACTACGTGTTTGCTTTTCACGATGCAGTTGAGATTGGCCCACGGATGTTGGCGCGTATTGCAAAGCGGACTGGGTTGAAGCCCGAGGACCTGTGATGCCAATAGGCTAGAAGGAGGCGCTGGGATGCAACATTTACTCGGAGAACGGACCGATGACGGAACGAAAGAAGACAAAGTATGTACACGAAGGCCAGTTGGTGGCGGAGGTAGAAGTCTCCATCGTGGAAGATGACACCGGATGGTCCCCCTACATCAGCGTCGAGGATGCTTATAAGTTGGACGACGTGAGGGAGGCGCTGCGCCAGAATGATCTTGAGTCTGCAGCAAAATATGCGCGGATTTACGAGCTCCACCCGGTTGCGTAATATTGAAGCCAGTATAATCAGGCCCGGACTACGGGGAAGGCCGGTCGTGTGTCCGTGGTGCAAATGAAACAAGGTTTCGGCATCCGAGGGCCTCGTGTCTTGAGTAACCGAAAAAAAGACAGCAAAAAGAAAGCCATTGCGGAGCTGCTCGGGTTTGCCGTGCGCATGCGGCGCGAGATCGTCGAAGAATGGACCCAGGCGGAACTAGCGGCGCGCGCCAATGTCTCGCAGTCGGCCATCTCCCTGATAGAGAGAGGCGAGCGTGCCGACATTGCCACGCTGAGCAAAGTTGCCGCGGCGTTCCGCATGCCGTTCTGGCGGTTAATCAAGCACGCCGAAGCCGAGTACATTCCTCGAACGCCTGGAAAAGCGGGCGCGGCCGTCTGAGTGTGACTAGATGCAGCCTCTTCACCGAAGGCAATAGAGGAAACGAAGCGCAGTTACTCTCTGTAAGTCGAAGGAGCCTCGCACCTCAATTCGATAGGGTGCGAAGTGTGAGTTCCCGGAGGAGACCATGCGGTCGCTCCCATGGCGCGATCAGGAGACCACACCACAGCAAGCGGAAACACCATTGAGGATGCGATTGGACCACGAAGCATGCGGATTCCATTACCAGTGCTGACTCAGGAAACGGGCGAAAGGCACGCTCACCCCTTCCCGGCTCAGATCGGTTTTCAAACGTTGGAGCTAATGCAGGCTTCCATTTTTCACGTAATGTTGATGGATGAAGCTGCTGGACAGCGTGTCAGGCAAGCCGACGGGGTGCAGGGAGTCGACCAGGCTCTCATAGAGGCCGGGCTTAAGAAGTCACTCCTAGATGATGGGTGGAAATACCTAGGAAAGTATAAAGGGCTATTCGAAAGATTCGTTTTTCAGAATGTTCTCATAACATTAAGAAGTCAGTGGGATTGGTATATTCGTAATCTTGGAGCCTTTGTTTTGGCAAGTACAAGATCTGAAGGACCTGACACTATTTCGAGCTCGCAACAGAAACGGCTAGAAGGAATAGGATTCAAGGACATTTTGAATCAACTCGCTATTATTGAAGATTGCGCCGTCATCAATTTTGAGATATCGGAGTCAATAAAATTAGCAGTGCGTGAGATGTCCCTTGTGAGAAATCTCGGCCTGCATAACCGCTGGGAAGTGGACGACTACTACATTGAGAAAACGGCAACAAAAAATTGGCGAAGACGAGAGATTCGTCAATTTGATATGCCGGAGTTAGAAGAGTGGCACCGGGCCCTGGTCCGATTGGTTAACTCAACATGGTCCCCAGTGGCAGTGCGGTTCAAGGATGCGCCACCTTACACCATTGAGAGCTAACGAAAGCCCAGCCTCGGCCACTGGGAGACAAAGCCGCGGGCAGCTAGAGTCGCCAAGTCTATCGGAATGCTATAATGATCCGAGAAAACGGGACGCACTGAAGACGATTGGTCGTGATAGAATGTCCGGCGCTGCCCGGTTGCGTTTCGCAGGGCCGCGACGAAGAAGAAGCGCTCGCAAACATCCATGAAGCGATCACGGCTTGGCTTTGGGCGGAAGATCAGACACAACTGGGTGCTGGCTGCCAACTGTGACGATATGGTGATGTTTCGATCAGCGGGGGAACCTCCTGAAGCACACGAGGCAGGGGGAGACCCATGACAAGGCAATTGGAGCGAAAGGATATCTAGCCGATGGGAACTGAAGATAGGGATCCTGACTCCAAGAGTCGGTTGCATCGAAGGACACACATCAGTCCAGGCTCCGCCGCCGTTGACCTTACAGTAAGTAGCCCCTCAGAAGAATTTGTCGGAGGAAAGTGGTACTCAATCGATGCCTCCGAAATGATGGGCAATTTGGTAGCCACAAAGATGTGTCTGAATCGCTTAAATACGGAGCGTGAAACAAATAGAATTCTAACCCAAGAGAAGACGGAATTGCTGGCAGAAGTTGCATTGCTTTCAATTCAGCCCTTGATTGCTGGCGTATTGGCTGTCGCGAGCATCTCTGGTGCAGTTTTGATCGGAATAGCCACAAACATACTGACAGGAGATGGAGCCGCCAACTCGTGGGCATGGGCAATCCTCGCAGTCGGGGTTGGTCTATCCCTACTTGGCATAAGCTCAAGTTCCTTTCTTAACCTGCTTCGCAGAAAACTTAAGGAAGTGATTGATGCCTATTCGAAACGGTAAGGCGTATTGCCCAACACACCAAGATGCCGAATTGCAGCGCAATCCTGGTTTTTCGGCGATTACGAGGGTAGAAAAAGTCGGCACTGCCGTGAATTTTTCCCCTGACCGCGGAATTCCTGTCGTAGTGTTGACTTGCCCACTATGTGGATATATTGAGTTATATTCGGCAGCACGTATGGGGGAATGGTGAAAGCAACTGTAAAACAGCCATCCGACGGCAGGCTGAGGCATTGCAATGTCACCGCAGCACGATCCGCCGGATGCGGCGGTTGCCGGTGTCGGTGACGAAGAGGATGGTGGCGTCGCGCTCGTCGGTTTCGGCGAGGCCGGGGGTGACGGTGACGCCGGTGGGGGCATCGAAGAGGGCCTGGCCGGCGGGGCCGTCGCGGTAGCCTTTTTCGCCGGCGGAACTGCCGGCGACGGTGACGACCCAGAAGCGGTTCTTGTCGAGAAAGTCGGTGTCGAGCGTGGCGAGGTTCTGGGTGATGGCGTTGACGGTTTCGACGGGGAGGCTGCCGCTGTGTGCCGCGAGGAAGCCGGCGAGGCCGTCGGCGACAGCGTCGAGGTCCTGGCCGAAGCCGTAGTCCTTGATCACGCGGATCGAGTTGCAGCCGCAGTCCGCGACGTAGATATTCCCGGATTGATCGACGGCGACGTCGGCCGGGGCGCCCCAGGTGGCGAGGCTGGCGGGGCCGTCGACGCAGGGTCCGATGACGGAGGGCGGGATGTCGCCGCTGCGGATGTCTTCCGGCTCGGCTTGGCCGTTGTTATTGACGACGCGCCAGATGGTTTTGCAGTAGGGGTCGGCGACGTAGATGGCGGAGTCGCCGCCGATGGAGCTTTTCGCGGCGGTGCCGAGGGGAATGCCGATGGGCTGGCGGCCGTCGCCAAGCGTGGGCGAACAGCCGGGAGACATGGGTACTCCGCCCCAATCGGCGTTGACGACGTTTGAGTCGAGATCGAGGAAGGTGAGGACCGTATCCGAGGGGACGGTCGTGAAGACGTTTTGATCGAGCGCGGTGACGGAGAAGGGGAAGCCCGGCTGGTCGTCGCTGTCGAAGACCTGAAACGGCGCGTCTTCATTCTTGTCGGGGTCGTAGCCGACGACGCGGATAAGGCCATTCGCCGCATCGGAAATGTAGTAGCGTCCGGAGCCCGCGTTCCAGATGTCCGTGGGGACCCAGAACGTGGCGTTGAGGCGGAACCCGTTGTTTTGGCCGGGGACAAAGGGCGTGCCCGCCCAGGGGAGCGAGAGCCATTCGCAGTCGTCCTCGAAACCATCGCACGCGGCGTTGACCGCCTGTTCCGCGATACGGCGGATTTCATCTTGGGCGTTGTTGGTCCAGGCGTCGCTGATTCCGAAGGTTTCAAGGAGGTCGCCAATGCCCTCGAGCGCGGTGAGCGTCGAACCAAGGATGTCGACATCAGCGCCGGTGGCGCTGTAGGTAATGAGCTGGATGATTTCCTCGACGGCGCCGGTCTTGGTGGTAATGAGACGGATGCGGTTCTCGAGGGGATCGGCGACCAGGACGCGGTCGGCGCTGAGGGCGTGAAGCCCGCCGGGGAACGAGAACGTGACATTGGCGGCGGGCCCGAGATTGACTCCGTTGGGCGTGGACGCTCCGGTGCCCGCAATGGTTTCGACGAAGGGGCCGTTCGAATTGTCGGCGAGGACGGTGAGGGCCATGTCTTCCGGGGTGGTCACGCTGCCGTAGTCGGTGGTGAGCCAAAGCCTGCGGTTCCCGGTCGCGGCGTTGCCGGCGACGCTGATGCGGGCCTCGGCGCGGTTATACCCCGTCTGGCCAATCGTGACATCGATGCCGGGGCCAAGATCGATGTCGTTGGTGAGCGCGAGGTTCCGGCCGAGGATAACGAGCTTGGCTTCTTCGCCGCGGCGGACGACGGCGGGATCAAAGCGATCAATAACCGGAGCGCGCGCGGGATCGGCGATGATACGGACGAAGCGGATGGCGTGGTTTCGTTCATCGGCGATATAGAGATCGCCCCAACGGTCCATGTCGATGCCGCTGGGGCTGTCGAATTGGGCGACATCGGCGGGACCGTCGGTGAATCCGATCTGGCTGTTGCAGTCGAAGCCTTCGGCGTGCGCGATGCATCCGGCGACGCGGAGGACTTCGCCAGTGGTGACGTCGAGGCGGCGCAGGAGGTTGTTCCCGGTATCGGCGATGTAGAGAAAGCGCCTGTCGTCAAAAACGAGGGCTGCGGGGCGCGTAAATTGGGCCTGGGCGCCGATACCGTCCCGGGTGCCCGTCGTGGCGGGGTCGCCGGCGATAGTGTCGACCTGTCCCTCGGGTTCGATGACGAAAATGGCGCCGGAGCACGTAGGGGCGGGGTTTACAAAGTAAGTTTCCCCTTGATTGCCGCGGGCGACGTCGATGGTGCCGCTTTGACCGCACATGGCGTCTTGCTCGGCGAGGGTGATGACGTAGCCGTCAGGAAGAATGGCGCGCACGGAGGGCGGCGTCCATTCCTCGGCGACGTAGAGGATATTGTCCTGGAGGTCGAGGCCGCGGGGATAGGGGACCGTTGCGAGCGGGGTGCGTCCGTCGCAGGCGCCAATGATGCCGCAGAGGGGGAAGGGACCGGAATACCCCTGTTCGCCGACGATGGGGATGAGGAGACCTTCGAGGAGGCCCGCCGTGAAGACGCGCGCTATGTATGCCTCGCTGCTGATCCATTGGCTGATGATAACTGTGGATTCGCTCTCGACCACCACGTCGTGCGGGTCTTCAAGGCCTTCCACGAGGGTGGAGACGGCGCCGCCGAGGGTGAGCTTGCGCAGGAATCCCCCATCATTTTCGACGATGAAAAGGTCGCCATTCTGGGCCACAGCCACGCCCGTGGGGCTGTCGAATTGTGCCGTGGCCGCGGGGCCGTCGACGTGACCGGCCTCGCCCGTGCCCGCGAGCGTGGATGTGAAGCTGAGGAAATCGGGTGGGGCTTCGCCGAGTTCGAGCGCGTCGCCGCCGCTGTCCACACGCAGGCCGGTGCGGAGACCATCACGGACGACCGCGTGGAGATCGACGTCGCCGCCGAACGCGCCGCCCAGTGTGAGGCCAGCGCGGTAGAGACCGTAAGGAACCGGGGGATCGACGGACTCATCCATCACGAAATTGTATTGGAGCTCGCCGGTGAGAAGCAGGGGATCTACTCCGGTGGCTGCGGCGTACTCGTTGAAAGACAGCGTGAGTTCATATTTCGCTGGTGTGCGTTGGAAGTGGCCGAGCCCACGCGCCCGAACGCTTCCTTCGAAGCCGGGAATGGAAGTAGTAGCGAGCGAGCGCGGGGCGAAATCGCCGGTGAGGGCTTTCGACTGTGATTTCAGCGTGCCCAGCACCTTCGCCAGCGCCTCCGCGACAATTTGATCGAGTTGCGGCGCGAA
>JACPGD010000510.1 GCA_016182645.1 Candidatus Hydrogenedentota bacterium
CGTTGCCGAAATAGGCGTAGACATGCTCGCCGTCAACCACCGGCGTCTCGGAAGCGTAGCTGTTCTTGATGTGGGTCGCGCTGGCGGGCTTCCCTTCCCGCACTTGGCGCTCCCACAGGAGTTTTCCCGTTTCGAGATCGAGACATAAGACCTTCCATTGGCTGAGTGCTTCCGGGACGGCATTGCGTTCGCCCCCGAAATACAAGCCTTTCTTGGGCGCTTCCGTCTCCCCCAAGTTCACCACCGTGGTCAGGAAGACCTGGTTGGCCCACACGACCGGGGACGACCAGCCTCTGCCCGGGACGTCAGTTTGCCAGGCCACATTTTCCGTGGCCGACCACTGTGCCGGTAAGGCGCTGCCCTCTGCCACGCCGCGCGCACCAGGCCCCCGGAATTGTGGCCAGGTGGGCGCTGCGTCCGTCGCTGGAAACGCGGCCGCTGAAAGGAGGACGGATACCAGGAATGCCACAGCCATACTTGTCAAAGAGCGCATGGTTCTATTCCTCTCGCTGTTTCACCACGTCGATAATTGTGCAATCGGTGTCCTCGGCGCTTATGGGCCGCTGCCACACCAGTAAACGCACCGGAAAGCATAGCATCATGGGGGAGCTCGTCCTGCACTTCGCCGGAAGTGGTGGTCGTCCAGAAGTCGCAGGGCTCTTCATTGAGCAGTTAATGATTTGACACCGGGATAGCAATATGAGAAGATTGATCTGGTAAGCGCAGGGAATGTAGAGGCCGCTTGTCAAGAGTGGCAGCCCGCATGGGTGGGACCCTCGGCCCCTGGGACCAGATTTTATAGGCCCTCCAAGTTTAGCACTTCGGGGGCCTTTGTTTTGATATTCTCCACATCCTCCGGCCAGACTTTCAGACCATAACCGAATACCTCTCCTTTATGACGGTACAAAGTTTTCTTTAGGTGGGGCAAGTACGCGGGTTCAGCCTCTCCGTACCGATTCCTTTTGACCGCGAAGTGAATTCCTCCCGCCACGGCATCGGCTATTTGTAGGCCGGCAAGTTTCGAGTGTTCGACAGAGCAGATTCGCTCCGGATCGACGACCATGTTATCGAACTGCACTTGAAGGGGATTGTCCTGAGCTTGTTTCGCCAGCAATCGCAGATAGTTGCGGATTTCTTCATAAGACATATTGCTCCGATTGGAGAAAACGATTTCGGTAGAGCCATCGCCCTCTCCAGTCTTGCGATGATCTCGGCAGAGCCAGGAAACTCGCTCCAACAGCATCCGCGTGGCATAGCGGTACAACAGGTATTTCGAACTCTGAAACTTTTCAGGTTCCAGTATCATGGGTTTATACACGAGGACGGTAACACTGCGGAGTGGAAGCTGGCCGATTCGCCGAATGTATGGTATGCGCTGTTCGTGCTTCAAATCTGCAAAATGAAGGGAGAATTTCGGCGGCTTGCCCAGCAGCCTGCGCACTTCCTTCAAGCAGGAAACCATCTGGCAGTCATCTGATTGGCGGATGACGACGGCGGATATTACAAACCAGCGCGAGCTGCCCGAACCATCGTCACGAAAGGTGAAACCTTCGTCTCCTGATTCATCTATGTAGGTGACGAAACTTGATTCCATGAAGGACAACCAAATACTCCATTCCCAAATAGATCAGGCGGCACGAGTTGTATTTCGCATAAAACGTCTGCTCAATACGCGGCCCAGTCGATCATGCGGGTGTCGAAGACGGGGCCGTCGTAGCAGACGCGGACCATGCGTTCGGCCTCGATTTCGACTTTGGCCTGGATGACGCAACCGAGGCAGACGCCGTCGCCGCAGGCCATTTCGGCTTCGAGCGAGGCGAGGCAGGGCACGTTGAAGGATTCGCAAACGACGTGGGTGGCTTTCATCATGAGGAGCGGGCCGCAACAATAGACGATGGAACCCGGTCCTGGGGCCAGCCGTCGCAGTACTTCGGAAGCGAAGGCCTTTTCGCCGACGGAGCCGTCGTCGGTGGCGAGATGGACCTCACATCCCATGGCACGAAAGTCATCCGCGCAAAGCAGCCAATCCCGGCTCCGGGCGGCAATGATCACTTCTGGCGCTGTCCCCAATTCGCGAATGATCGCCTCGGCCAGGGCGGGAAACGGGGCGATGCCGATCCCGCCGGCCACCAGAATGTGGCGCTCGTACCCGGATTCCAGGGGGAAAGGTTTGCCGAGCGGCCCCTGGACGTTCATCCGCTGCCCAGACGACAGCAGCGACATCAGGCGTGTGCCTTCCCCTTCGACCTTGTAGAGGATGGAGATGGTGTCCCCGTGGATGCGCTCGAAACACATCGGGCGGCGCAAGAATGGATAGTAGCCTGGCTGCACCTCAAGCATGCAGAATTGACCCGGCCGCGCTGCCCGTGCGATTTCCGGAGCGTGCAAGACGAGCCGATAGTGCCCGAGGGCGACATGGTCATGCCTGAGAATCTCGCACTCCCGCAGGAAACGCATACAACAATGCCCCTCACACGAAGTTGGTCTTGGCAGGCGCGGCCCGTTTCAGCGCCGGGCAAGCATTGTAAGGATTTTGGTTCAGGAAAGGGAAACTGCCGGCGCTTCTTGACACGGAATGTCTTCAAAGATGAATAATTTGAGACCGTAAGTCGTTTAGGTTGCTTAAAATGTTATAGTAAAGCCTTGGCGTGGGTTGTGCCAGATGCCCTGTGATTGCCCTGTCCCTTCTGCGCAGATCCGCTTTACCAAAAGGAATACCACTGATGAAGCGCATTTCCGGTTATGTAACCCTTGGCGTGGCTCTTGCCGTCGCCTGGGTGGTTCCTGCCTCATTTGGGGCGCAATTGGGCGATCCCGCGGGCGCCCTGCAGGTCGGTTCCTGGATCAAGGGCGACCCGGTCACCCTGGCCGACCTGAAAGGGAAGAAGGTGGCCGTGGTCGAATTCTGGGCCACATGGTGCCCACCCTGCCGGCAGAGCATTCCCCATTTGACCAAGCTTCAGCAGGAATACAAGGATGACGTAGTGTTCATTGGCGTCACGGATGAAGACGCGGCCGTGGTGAAGCCGTTTGTCGAGAAGATGGGCGACCAGATGGCCTATCGGGTGGCCATCGACCAGGAGCAGAAGACGACCAGGGCCTATATGCAGGCCTTCAAGATCCAGGGCATTCCGCACGCTTTTATCATCGACAAAGAAGGGAAAGTGGCCTACAAGGCCCACCCGATGGAGTCGGATTTCGAGGAGGCGTTGAAGCAAATCGTCGCGGGGCGTTTTGACGCGAAGGCGCTCGAGGCCCAGGCGAAGCAGCGCGAGGAGAACCTGGAAAAGGCCCAAAACCTGTTGCACCTGCTGGCCCGCGGCGATAATCCCGAAGAAGCCAAGAAACTGGGGCAGGAAGTGCTGCAACTGTTTTCGGAAGACGCGGAGATCCTTGGACAGATTGCCTGGATCATTGCATCGCAGGACATGAAGCAGCGAGACTTGGACCTGGCGCTGAAGGCAGCCGAGAAAGCTGATACTCTGACCAAGCAGCAAAACGCGCAAAACCTCACGGCGCACGCGCGCGTGCTTTTTGAGCAGGGGAACCAGCAGAAAGCCCTCCAATTGCAGAAGAAGGCCATCGGATTGGCCCAGTCGCCCGAAGAGAAACAGTTTCTGGAAGAACAGCTACAATTGATCGAAACGGGCAAGCCGGCCGCTACGCAATAACGATAGTACGGATCGAGGTTCCTGCATGAAACGGGTATTTGTTGTAGTGGTGCTTGCGGCCGTGCTGATTGTGGCCGTGAGCGCCGCGGCGTTTGTGCACCGGTTGGATCAGCGCACCCATGGCCAGTACTTTGACTCGAACGGGGTGAAAATCCACTATACCGTCGAAGGCGCGGGGCCGCCCGTGATCCTTGTCCACGGCTTTGCCGTCAATGGCGATTTGAACTGGCGCAGACCCGGCGTTATTGATGCGCTTTCTCCGAGATATCAGGTTATTACCCTCGACAATCGCGGACATGGTCTGAGTGACAAGCCCCACGAGGCCGGGAAATATGGGATCGAAATGGTCGAAGACGTGATTCGGCTAATGGACCACTTGAAGATCCCCAAGGCGCACGTGGTCGGGTATTCCATGGGTGGTTTCATGACCCTGAAGCTGCTCACGCTGCACCCGGACCGGCTATTGAGCGTGGCCCCCTGCGCCGCCGGTTGGGCGCCGCCCACGGAGAAGGCGCCGGTGCTTGAAGCGCTGGCCGTCTCGCTCGAACGGCGCGCCGGTTTTGGTCCGCTTACCCGGACCCTGGAACCGGGTGGAAACCCGAATTGGTTCAAAGTGTGGATGACGGACAGAATCCTGATGCATCTCAACGACCAGGCGGCGCTGGCGCAGGTGATTCGCCAGTTTCCGGAATTTACCGTGGCGGAGGAAGCGCTCAGAAACAATACGGTACCGGTATTGTCGGTCGTGGGGAGCCTCGATCCCCTGAAGCTCGGCATTGATCGCATGAAGGGAATTCTGGGCGCACACGAAGTCTGCGTTATTGATAACTGTGACCATATCACTACCATGCGCGACGCGGGATTCGTCCAGGCGCTCGAAGACTTTCTCGATCGCCAGACTTCAGCCGCTCCCGAACGTGCTCCGGCGCCCGCGGAAGCCGCATGAATCCCGCTTGCCCCTCTTTCTTTGACCGTGGAGGAATTGAAAGCTGATGTATGTCTTGGAGCAACGCGTTGCGATAGATGCCAGCGGGGCCATCGGACGGATCGGTCGGATCGGACGAATCGGACATGTCAGACAGGTCAGACAGGTCTGCCCAAAAACGGGGGGCAGCGCTCTGTGGGCGTTCTTGTTGCTGGCTGTTCTTCTGTCTGGCTGCGTGACCACGGGGGGGCTCGAACACCGGATCATTCAGGCAAAGGATCGGGTGGCGCCCGCCTTGGTACACATCCGGCCGGTCAAGGAAGTCTATTCGCAAGGGCGGAGGGAGGAAATGCTGGTTGTGGGGAGCGGGTTTATCATCTCGCCCGAAGGATACGTGGTGACCAATGAACACGTGGCGGGGGAGAGCAGCGTCGTGCACGTCATTCTCAGTGACAAGAGTGAGGTGCCCGCGAAGGTCGTGGGGGTCGATCCCTATACCGTTCTCGCCGTGCTGAAACTGGACGTTGATTATCCCCTGCCCTTCGTGAAACTGGGATCTTCCGCCGCGCTTGAAACGGGAGAGCGGGTCCTGGCGCTGGGCAGCCCGCATGGGCTTGCGCGCTCTGTCTCCGAGGGCATTATCAGCGTAACAGACCGGCATCTCGAGGACCGGGGTGCCATGGCGTCGCCCTTCAATAACTGGTTGCAGACGGACGCCGCCATCAATCCCGGCAACAGCGGTGGCCCGCTGGTCAATCTGCGTGGCGAGGTGGTGGGGGTGAATGCCCGCGTATTGAGCGGGGCCGAGAACGTGGGGTTCGCCATCCCCATTGACGTGGCGAAAGAGGTGGTGACCGCGATCATTGAGAAGGGCCGGGTCGAGCGGAGCACGATCGGGCTGACGCTCCAAGAAATGCAGGCGCAAACGGACAACCCCGATCGCCCAGGGGTGCTCGTGGCGGACATCGATCCGCTCTCGCCCGCGTCCGAATCGGATATCCACCCCGGTGACATCCTGGTGGCCGTCAATGGCGTTCCCGTCAATGCGCGTTTCGAGGAAGATTTGCCCCCGGTACAGAAGCTGATGGCGGATCTTCCGGTCGGGCAGGCGGCCGAGTTGACGGTGGAACGGGGCGGGGAACCGGTCGCGGTCCAGGTAACGCCGGAGGAATTGAGTCAGCCGAGGGGCACGGAGCAGGAGTTCGAGGAGTGGGCTTTTACCGTTTCCGACCTGACGCCCCAACATGCGCGGCGGGCGCGGCTGGCGGCGCGCAAGGGCGTACACGTGTCTGGCGTGCAGGTGGGCGGCCTGGCCAGCCAGGCCGGCCTCCAACAGGGGGACATCGTCCTCAGCATGGACAAGATCGAGATTGAGGACCTTCCGCACTTCACCGAACTGTACAAGGAGCGCGTCGCTTCGGGACAATCTCTGGTCCTGTTGTTTGTGAAACGCGGCGCGCTGACGCGCTTTGCGCTCATCGAGCAGGAGGCGAAGCCCGAACCTGCCACCGTCGCTCCCGAACCTTCCGTTCCAGTCCCCCCCGTACAGCAGGGAGAACCATTGCATGTGGAGTAGTTTGTTGAAGACCGAAAGCCGCATGAAACAGGGAGAAATGGAGCAAGCCGCCTGCGCCCCTTCAGGGCGCCCAGGAGAGAGACGGCCGCGATCCGGGGGTTCCGCTTCGCTCCACCCCCGGCTACTTGCGGAGGCCCCTTCGGGGCCATGGCGCCGAGTGGACGCCCCTTCGGGGCCATGCCGCCGAGCGGACGCTTGCGTTGTGGGAAAATCCCACTGTTGTCTTGTCCTGGCAGCGGTGATGTTCCTGCTCGTCCACGGGGTACCAGCGCAGGAGACCTTTACGAGCGGGCAATTGCAGGCGCTCCACCAAAAGGTGACGCCCGCGATCGGGTTGGTACGATTCTCCTCGGAAGTGATCAACCCCACCTCGGGCGAAGTCTCGAAACGTGATGGCAACGCTCTCGGGTTGGTCGTGTCGCCGGGGGGATTGGTCATGACGCACGGGCACATGGTGCTCGAAGGCACGACCCCCTTCAACATCAGCGTGACGCTGGGGCTGCTCGCGGAAGAGAAGGAATACCCCGCGAAACTGCTGCGCAAACCGGACGACATCAATGTCGTGTTCTTGCAGTTGGAAAGCCCCACACCGCTTGATCTGCCGCATGTGACGTTTCAAAGCGACGCGGCGCCCGTTTTGGGTCAGCCGCTGGTCATCTTCGGCATGCTGGGCGACAGCATGGATTTTGCGCCGGCCTGGGACGAGGCCCGCATCAACGCCGTGCTCGACCAGCCCCGGACCACCTACTGCTTGAATGCGAACCTCCGCTTTGGGTTTGTGGGAGGTCCCGTCCTCAATACAGCGGGGCAAGCGGTCGGCGTGACCGGCTTCGACCTGGGCCGCGCGGAAGGCGGCGAACTGTACACGCGCAGCGGCCACCCGCTGTTGTACCAGGCCTCGTTATTCCAGAAATACATTGATGCTCCGCCGGGGGAGAAGGGGGTGGAGGGCGAAGAGGGCGACGCCTGGCTGGGCGTATTCACCCAGCCCCTGACCGATGAATTCGCCCAGTATTGGAAGCTTGAACGCCGGGGCGGTCTGATCGTGAGTACGGTGGTCCCGGGTTCTCCAGCGGCCGAAATTGGTCTTCAGCCCGGGGACATCATTATCAGTTTCAATAACACGCCGATTCAGGCGCGGCAGGACCGCGACGTCTTGGGGTTCACGCAATTGGTGCGGCAGGCGGGTGCGGGCAATGAAGTGGAAGTGACCATTCTTCGCGCTGGCCAGCCCGAGCAATTGCACGTGAAGGTCGGGGCACGGCCCAGGACCTCTCGCGAAGCGGAGGAACATGAAGACCCGTATTTGGGCCTCACCGTTCGTGAAATCACGACCGACATGCGCATTGCCATGAACCTGCCGGAAGACGTTCAGGGCGTGATCGTCCGGCGCGTCAAAAGTGGCAGTCCCGCGCAGGAGGCGGGCATGCGGCCGATGGTCATTATCCTGCGGCTGGGCCCGCACCCCGTGACGACACTGGAAGATTTCCGCCAGGCCGTCGAGCAGATGGCGCGGCAAAAGCCCGCGGAGGTGTCTGTGTTTGGCCGGTTCGGCGCCGCCACCGGGTTCTTCCGCTTGAATCCAAGGTGGTGAGGATGCAGGTTTCGCGCTTCGGGTATCGCGTATCGAGTTGGAGATGCCGAGGATTGACCATCGGGTGCCTTTGTGTGGCGGCGGCCCTGTTTTCAGGTTGCCGCCCGCCTGCATCCGAGGAGTTGCTGCGCCAGGCAAAGAAACTGGGCGATGAGCGCCGCTGGGACGAAGCGCGGGTGCTGATCGTAGACTACCTGCTGGACCATCCCAATGACGTAGCGGGTCATTTCCTGTTGGGCCAGAGCTACGTCCATGTGCCCCAGGATTATGAGGTGGTGGGGCGTGGCGAGCTCCTGGTGGCCTATACCCTCTACCAAAAGTCAGGGCAGCTGGGCGTGCTGGCGGAGGACATGCCGCCTGAGCGCTTCACTGTGCTTTATCACCAAGACACGGCCCTCACGTATCTCCGCGCGACACGCCGCGCCTTGCAGGCAAACTTCCCGCCGGCGCTCCTTGCCGATCACCTCGAGGAAGCACTGCGTCATGCGGAAGCCGGTCTGGAATTGGATGCGCAGGCGTCCTTTCTCCGCGAGATGAAGGAAATGCTGACGGGGCTGCTTCAGGAAGTGAGGAAGCACGCGCCTGCACCGGAAAAGCCTCCCTATACGCCCGCGCCGTTGCCCAGGCATCACGAAGGGGCGCCGGGAGCGCTGGCGGGCGAATATTATGCCCACGATGCTCGTTCCTGATAATGGGTTTCAGCGTTCAACCGGGTCGCGGGTACGCTCGCCCTCCCGGCGACGGCTTGGGCAAAAGTTGGAACCAATGGACAGCTTGGGTACACTAGCCCCCTTTTCCCATGAGCTGAGGCGCGGACAAGCATGTCCACGCTCCCGTGGATGCTGGAGAACAGGCAGGTATGAATACGGCTGAGTTGTTTGTCGAGTGTTTGGAGCAGGAGGGGGTCAAGTACATTTTTGGTTTGCCGGGCGAGGAGAACGCCCATTTCTTGATGGCGCTGGCCGATTCATCCATCGAGTTTGTGGTGACGCGTCACGAACAGAGCGCGGCCTTCATGGCGGAGGCGTATGGGAAGCTGACCGGCCAGGCGGGGGTCTGCCTCTCGACGCTGGGACCGGGCGCGACGAACCTTGTGACGGGCGTGGCCAGCGCCAACAGCGACCGCGCGCCCATGGTCGTCATTACCGGTCAGGCGGGACTCCAGCGCCAGCACAAGGAGAGCCACCAGTACATCGACGTCGTGTCGATGTTTAAGCCGGTCACGAAGTGGGCCGCGCCGGTCATGCACCCGGACAACGTGCCGGAGGTAGTGCGCTGGGCGTTCAAGTGGGCCACGCGCGAGAAGGCCGGCGCCTGCCATATCGAGATCGCGGATGACGTGGCAGCGATGCCAGCGACGAAGCGCCCCCTCAAACGCAACTATATCCGCCGTTCCGTGGCGGACGACAAGATCGTGGACATGGCCATGGACGTCATCCGCTCGGCCAAGAACCCAATCATCCTGGTGGGCAACGGCGCCATCCGTTCGCGCGCCTCCAAACAACTCCGGCTCTTTGCCGAAAAGACCGGTATCGGCGTCATCAGTACGTTCATGGGCAAAGGCGTGGTCTCACGTCATTCTCCCCAGTGCCTGTTCACCATCGGCCTGCAAACCAGCAATCTTGCCAATAGTGCCGTCAAGGCGGCGGACGTGGTCATCACCGTGGGCTACGACCTGATCGAGTATCACCCGCGGACCTGGAACCTGTCCGGCAAGAAGAAGATTGTTCACATCGACTTTCTGCCCGCGGTGGTCGATCATCACTACCAGCTTGAAGCCGAGGTCATTGGCGACGTAGCGCACACGCTGTGGATGATGAATGAACGGGTCACGGCCGAGCCGCTCCATTTCGACATTGCCTACCAGAAGAAAACGCGCGAGCAGATGCTGCATTTGTTCTCGGAATACGCGGATGACACGACGCAAGGGCTGCTGCGGCCGCAGAAGGTCATCTGGGACGTACGCGAATTCATGGCTGCCGAGGACATCGTTCTCAGCGACGTTGGTTCGCACAAGATGTGGATTGCCCAGTACTACCAGTGCGACGAACCAAATACGTGTCTCATCCCGAATGGCTTCTGCTCGATGGGCACGGCGCTACCCAGCGCGATTGCGGCGAAAATGGTCCATCCCGAGCGCAAGGTCCTGGCCATCTGCGGCGACGGTGGATTTCTGATGAACGTGCAGGAACTCGAGACAGCCGTGCGCCTGAAGCAGAACATTGTCGTCATGATCTGGGTCGACAATGGGTACAACCTCATCGAGTGGAAACAGCAGCGCCAGTTCGGGCGGCATACCAACTGTTCCTTTGGCAATCCGGACTTTGTGAAGCTGGCGGAGAGTTTTGGTTGTCTGGGCCTGCATGTAGATAAGTCCACGGAGATCCTGCCCACCCTCCTGGCGGCCTTCGCGGCGGATCGGCCGGCCGTCATTTCCTTGCCGATTGATTATCGCGAGAACAACCGGTTGAGAGAGAAGTTGCGGATTGTGGTGTAGGGGTGACACGGACTGACACGGACGAACACGGACGGGGGGGCCTCCCCGCGCGCTAGGGCGCTTGGGAGGGGGTGGCACCCGTCGTGAGGGAGGGGATATACTTTCGCGGGCAGTGTTCAGTACAGCATGGGGGTAGGGCGGATGTAACGCGAAAGGAGATTGCCGTGGACTGGTACTACGCGCTTGGCCAGGAACAGACGGGACCCGTGAGCGAGGGGGAGTTCGAGGGTCTGGTCCAGTCAGGGGTGATTACGCCACAAACACTCGTGTGGCACGCCGGCATGGCGGACTGGAAGCCCTACGCACAGGTTGCGGCAGGGCGGACTGGCGCCACGGCCTCCCCGGCCGCGAGTCCGCGCGCGTCCGAAGCGGCGGCCGTGGTGTCCACAGCAGGCGAAGTGCAATGGGCCTGTGCCCAGTGCGGGCGGGTCTTTCCCCAAAGGGAGATGCTCGAGTACGAAGGCAACCACGTCTGCGCGGCGTGCAAACCGACGTTTTTTCAACGCGTCCGCGAAGGCGTCAGTCTGCGCTTTGAAAACGCGGGGTTTTGGATTCGGTTTTTGGCGTACTTCGTGGACATGATCATCTTGTGGATCTTTCAGGCAGCAACCTATTTGCTCGTGATGCTTCCGGTCGGAATTCTGTCCCGTGACAACGAAGTTGTGGGGATAGTGGCGTATTTGATGGTCTCCTTTTTCAATCTTTGCGTCGTGGTCTTATACGAGACGTGGTTTGTCGGCCGCTTTGCAGCGACGCCGGGAAAAATGGCCTTGGGCTTGCGGGTTGTACGAGCGGACGGCAGCCGTCTCTCCTATCTTCGCGCCCTCGGGAGGTACGGAGCGAAGATTATCAGCGGCATGGTCTTCTGCATCGGCTATCTCATGGTGGCGTTTACGGAGGAAAAGCGGGGCCTGCACGATCTCATCTGCGACACGCGCGTGATCCGCAAGTGAGGTCACGGGGATGAAGCCGATCCGGGTGTCTTGCGGTAACTGCTGGGCGGAATTGTCCGTCGCGCTGGATGGGCCGCGCGCGGCGGTGGATTGTCCCCTGTGCCGTGCGCCGATCCAGGTGCAAGTCTTTCCCGCCTTTGTGCAGGGGCCGCCCGAGGGGGCGCCGGCCGAACGCGTGCTCCTTCAGGATGAAAGCTGCTGCTTTTATCATCCGGAGAACAAGGCGGTGGCCCCGTGCGACGCCTGCGGGCGGTTTCTGTGCGCGCTGTGCGATTTGCCGGAGGGAAGTTCCCATCTCTGTCCCACCTGTTTCGCACGGAAACAATCCGGGGAGACGGGAGAAATGCCCCTGCGCATTATACGGTACGACGAAATTGTGCTGGCAGTGGCGGTGGGTTTCCTCATTTTCTTTCCCTTCACCATTGTCACGGCGCCGGTGGCGCTGTTTATGGTTGTGCGGTACTGGAAACGGCCGACCGGAATCATCCGGCCCAAGCGGCGGTGGATGTTCATCACCGCCGCTGTGTTCGCAAGCGCAGAACTGGCGCTTTGGTTGGTCTTCTTGGGAACGATGGTACTCGCGTTGACTGGAGTGATTAGCTGAGATGGGCACAAGCGATTCCACAACGCGGCCGCGGCGGCTGCCGAGCAATTCAACCACGACGAAGACCTTCCTCAGCGGGTCGCGTTATCGTTCATGGTTGCAGGGGGACCACCTGCTGCATGTCCGGACGGAAGGCTATGCGGAGCGGTGCAAACGATTTCACCTGGGCGAGATCGAAGCGCTGGTGCTCACGCGCACGACGGCGTTTCGCTGGATCACCCTGGTTTTGTTGGGGCTGCTGATCCTGCTGGGGATGACATTTTCCGGCATCTGGGCGGTTTCAGACTGGCCGCTGGCATCGATGATCACCGGGCCGCTGGCGGCGCTCGTGGTGCTGTTATTGGCTCTCCATCTTCTGATGGGGCCCACGTGTGCCCTGCATTTGCACACGGCGGTGCAGGTGGAAGTACTGTATGCGTGCCAGCGCATGCGCACAGCGCGGAGGCTGCTGGCGATATTGTTGCCGGAAATTGAGCGGAGACAGGGAAAGCTACCGGAAGGGACAACAGGGACAGCAGGGACAGCAGAGACGGCAGGGACCGGCGGAAAG
>JACPGD010000531.1 GCA_016182645.1 Candidatus Hydrogenedentota bacterium
GTCCGCATCCCCGTCAATCGCTCTTCCCGCGGCCCATTCCGCCGCGGACGCCGTGGCGACGGCTTCCCCATCAACCTTGAGGGTATATTGCCCCGGCGCAAGCCCAGCCACCGCCAGCACGCGCGCGGAAAGGCCCTGCACGCCGCCGTTGCCGTCTTCGTGGATCCATGGCAGGGTCTCCGCCCGCGCCCGAAAGCGCAGCCCCGGCGGGCCCCATTCCAGCCGCTCCAACGTGAGGCCCTGCATCTCCAAGCTCAACGGCTGCTCGCCTCCCGCATTGCCCAGCGTGATGTCACACTTCCACGACGCCGACGCCACACCCAGCGCCTGCGCAATTGCACGGGCCGCCTGCTGATATCCCTCGTTGTTCAAGTGGATCCCGTTGTCGGTCAGCGGCGCGGGAAAATCGCCCCGCCCCGCGCCCAGCGCGGAAAACAAGTCCACGAACCCGCAACCGCGCCGCGCCGCCATCGCCGCAATCGCCTCGGAATACAAACGGAGGTTTTCATTTTGATTCGCCGCCTCGCCGGAGGGTGAGGCCGCCGCTTCATGCGGAATAGGCCCCAGCAAGATGATGCGCGGACAAATGGGCGCCAGTTTATCCAAGAGTGCCATATAACCCGCCACGAATTCTTCCGCTCGGGCTGGGCCTTCATAGGATTCATTCAATCCATAGCTCAAGAACAACACTGTCGGCGACTGATTCCTCACCTGCGTTTCCAGGTCTCCGAACCCCAGTGGCCGCGGCTGCAAATCCACCGTGTCGCCCGACCACCCTAGATTACGAAAAACCGAACGGCACTGGGGGAAACTACTCGTCAAAATCGTTTCGAGATAACCGAAGTGATTGTCGCGCTCCACCAATGTGTTGCCCACAAACAACACGCGGTCGCCATCGTGCAACGAGAAAGCCGGCGGGGCAACTGCCGTTTCAACGACTGTTGGCGGGGCCAATCCCAATGCCCAGTGAATCCCATTGATGACTAAACGCCGCACCGGCTCAGACTCAAAATCTTCTTGATGGCCCAATGTAGTGAAGAAGACGCGTCCCTCGGCGGGCGTCGTAAATGTCCACGCCACGGGATTCACTGCGCGCCCCGCTTCTTCCTCCTTGCCCGCCCCGACAGACTTCCCATTCAGGAGGACTACCGCGCTGGGCGCAATGTCTGGAACCACCTGATAGAGCCACGAGCGCACATGGAAACTTCCCGGCAACCCCTGAAGGATCGGATGGCCCGCTTCATCGGCGTTTACCAACACGTCCGTGCTCGACTCCTGGCCGTAGTCGTCTGGATGTCGCGCGCCAAAGACGCGCTGCGGGAACTGGTTCCACCCGGCCAACGCGTCGTCGGAGGTGTAACGAAAGCAGTCCAAGCTCGATCGAAATCCAACTACAGGCTTGCCCGCATCAACATACTCCTGAAGGATCTTCGCTTGTTCTTCAGGCAAGGTCCGGGCGTGCAAGAATAGCACCGCTAGATCCGCCTCCCGCAGCACCTCTATGCCCTCGAGATCATGCTCGCGCTCGCCCGCCGTCGCCGCCGCGCTTTCCTGCATGCGCTGGTCGAACACTAACGCCGTGCGCATCCCGTAGTGCGTCTCCAATTCCCCCGCCAGCAGTGGCATCGTGTGCAACGCTTCATACTCCCCTTCCCCGATTAAGAACGCCACCAAAGGCGTACGTCCCTCCTCGGTCCCTGCCGGGCGCTGCTGTCCCTGCGCAATACCCCAGGTGAACACAAGACCCACCACAAGCACCCGGACAGAGAACAACCACTGAATCATGAGGAATGCTCCCAGAGATCACCATGCCAGCGCCCACGCCAGGCGCCGCCCCACAATACCGAAAACCTGGCCTCCATTTCACGCCCCGCGATCCCACCTTCACACCTTCGCACGTTCACACTTTCGGCGTTCACATGTCCCCACCTCCCCTTTGTCACGTTCTCACGTTCCCACGTTCCCACGTTCCCACGTTCGCACGTTCGCACGTTCGCACTTCCAAGTGCTACATTAACCCAGGCGTGGACGATTGACCCGAAAGCGGACCCCTGTTGTCATGCAGCTTTGCCGCGTATTTCTACTGATCCCTGTCAGCCTCGGTGCTGTCCCGGGCACGAGCGCCGCGGACACTGCGGAGTCACTGGCCTTCTTTGAACGCGAGGTGCGCCCATTGTTCGCGGCCCGCTGCTTCCCTTGCCATGGATCGGAGAAGCAGGAAAATGGGCTCCGCCTGGATTCCCGCGAGTCGCTGCTCGCGGGCGGTCTTTCGGGCGCCGTGATTGTTCCCGGCCACCCCGACCAGAGTCTGCTCGTCCAGGCCATCCGCCAGAGCGGCGACCTGAAAATGCCGAAAGACGGCAGGCTCACCGAGGCGGAAGTCGCCACTCTGGAGCGCTGGATTCAAGAGGGCGCGATCTGGCCGGAAGCCGCCCAGCCCTCCATGGCCCCGAGAACCATGGAAGAGCGTATCGCCGCCGCCAAGAAGGAACACTGGGCCTTCCAGCCACTCAAGCCCGTCGCCATCAATCCCGCAGGTCCAATCGACCCTATCGACTTCTTGCTCCAGCAAGCGTTTCCCCCCGCTTTCCGCCCCACGCCCCCGGTGGACAAACGCACGTTGCTCCGCCGCGCCACCTTCGACCTCACTGGCCTCCCGCCCACGCCGGAGGAGGTGGAGGCCTTTCTCGAAGATACGTCGCCCGATGCCTGGCCGCGCGTTATCGAGCGCCTCCTCGGCTCGCCCCGCTATGGCGAACGCTGGGGGCGCCACTGGCTCGACATCGTCCGCTATACAGACTCCTTCGATTCTCGCGCCACGTACGAGCAAGACGTGGCCGAAGCGTGGCGCTACCGGGACTGGGTGGTGAAGTCCTTCAACGACGACCTCCCCTACGATGACTTCATCCGCTACCAAATCGCGGGAGATCTCCTTCCCCCGCCTGACCATCCACCCGCCGGCTTCAATCGCGAAGGTATCATAGCCACCGGCGTGCTCGCCTTTGGCAATTGGCCAGGGGGCGACGCGGACAAGCAGAAAATGCTCACGGACATCGTGGATGACCAGATCGACGTCGTCATGCGCGGGTTCCTTGGCATGACCTTCACGTGCGCGCGCTGTCACGATCATAAGTTTGATCCCTTCAGCACACGCGACTACTACGCGCTCGCCGGCATGTTCTTCAGCAGCCACATCATGCCGGAGGTCGGTCCCAAGACGGCCGGCTCGCCGGTCTTGCACATTCCCCTTGAGGCCCCGGAGGTCGTTGCCACGCGTGAACAGCATGCAAAACGCCTGGTGGAAATTGAGACCGTCCTCACCGAGAAACAGAACCAGGCGCGCAAGGTCTTTCTCAGCCAGGAACTGCCCCGCATTCAGGAATATGTACTTGCGGCCTGGCGCTGCTTCCAAGCGCCGCAAGCTTCGCTCTGGGACGTGGCGGAAGCCACGCAGGTGGACGCCGCGGCGTTGCGCCGTTGGGTAGACCTGCTCGGGTGGACACCGTACCGGCTGCTCACCCAGCCAGCAGCGAACTTGAAAGACAAGCCGGGCCTCTACGGCCTTTCCGGCGATGCAGACACCCCCTCCGTCGTGACCAACAGCACCGCGGAAGCCATTGCGTTTCTCACGATCAAACAACCCCCTCACAGTGTGACCATGCATCCCGGGCCGGCCACCGGTGTGGCCGTGGCCTGGAGGAGTCCGCTCGAAGGATCGGTGGGCGTGATCGCGCGCGTCGCCGATGCAGACCCCAATTGTGGAGAAGGCATCCGCTGGCGCATCCAACATGCGCATCGCGCGTGGCCTGCGGAAACTTTGCTGGAGGGCGCCATCGCGAACGGCGGCGAACAACTCGTGAATGCGCTTCTGGAGGCGCCGCGCCTCCAGACGCTGAACATACATCTGAATGACCAACTGTTCCTCGTCATTGAGCCAAACAATGGCCACGCCTGCGACACGACCGTAGTCGAGCTTCAGATTACCGAGTTGGGCGGCGCCGAACGTATCTGGAACCTGTCGACCGATATCTCCGGCGATTTGCAGGCCGGCGGCAACCCCCACGCCGATAGCTATGGGAACGCGGCCGTGTGGGAGTTTGTCGATCTGGCGGGGCCGGCAGCGACACCCGCCCTCACCGAACTCAGCGCCCTCCAGAACTTGGGGGCGGACCAATCTTCGTTCGACCATGCACGGGTGGAAGCCGCGGCGGCTGCCCTGGTACTCGCGGCGCAGCAGGCGCCAGGTTCCGAGCCAACTCCCCTCCAATCATTCTTAAGCTCGGAGCGAAGTCCATTCTGGGTGGCGCTGGCTGGCGCCGACCCCGGAGACGTTCGAGCCCTCAAAGCAGAACTCGCACAATTGCGCAGTGTCACCTTTCCCCTCGTCGAGTATGCCAATGGGGTCAAAGAAGGTGGCGTGCCCAAGACGGAACACGAGGGTATCCACGACGTCGCGGTCCACGTCCGTGGCGATTATAGCCGTCTTGGAGATGTGGTCCCGCGTGGTTTCCCCCTGGTGCTGGCGCACGACGCGCAACCGGCCATCCGCGAAGGCAGTGGGCGGCGCGAATTGGCAGAGTGGGTGGCGAGTGAGATCAACCCACTGACCGCGCGTGTCGCGGTCAACCGGATCTGGCAGCATCATTTTGGGCAGGGTATCGTGCGCACCCCGGCCGATTTTGGTTATCAGGGTACGCGGCCCACACACCCCGAACTACTGGATTACCTCGCCGCGGAATTCATCCGTTCCGGCTGGTCTGTCAAAGACATGCACCGCCTGATGATGCTCTCGAATGCCTACCAGCAGTCCTCCTCCGCGCCACCGGAAATCATCGAAAAAGACCCGGACAACCGGTATTTCGCGCGTATGGATCGCAAGCGATTGGAAGCAGAAGCCCTGCGCGACGCAATGCTTGCGGTGAACGGCAATCTGGATACTGTTTTAGGCGGCCCGCCCTTCACCGACCTGCTGACCCCGCGCCGCACACTCTACTTTAAGACCGTTCGGTCCGATCGCACCTCCTACACGATGCTCTTCGATGCTGCCGATCCCACCTCGATCATCGCGCAGCGTTCCGAATCGCTCGTTGCACCGCAGGCCCTCTTCCTCCTGAATCATCCCTTTGTTGTTGTGCAAGCCGAGAACCTGGCCAAACAGTTGTTGGCGGAGGGCCCGCCGCCTGATGCCGCACGCATTGCCTGGCTCTACGAGCGGCTCTTCGCCCGCCCGCCGGCAGAACAGGAAGCGGCCATCGGCCTGCAAATGATCGGAGCGCCGGAAGATGAAGCCCAACTTCAACTCGCCTGGACGCGCTACTGCCAGGTGCTCTTGAGCGCCAATGAATTCTTGTTCGTGGATTGATTGAGGAGAGGAGTACACACAGGGCGCACACCATAAGGGCGAATGACCGGCGTTCCTTCCCGCAGGGTTTGAGTTCGGCTGGCATATGGTTCGCCTCGGGTGCATCGTCGACTTTTCGAGCGGAGGAGATGCGCGACAGGTTGCGGGTCCTCGAGAAGGCACCGCTCAACGCCGAACCGCTCCCTCGCGATCTTATCGAAACGTGTCCACCCCGGAGCCATACTTCTACACCCGCACGCATCGCGTGCCCATTGCTGTGGGCCAGTTTGCGCGGGCGTGCCTGACCGCGTTAAGGTATTCAAGGGATTACAGGCACGGTTACAGACTGATGATTAATATGGCGTCACAAGAGCTGAGAGAACTACAAGCCATCGCCAAGAGGTACGGCGTGGCCAAACTTGAACTATTCGGTTCCGCAACATCTGAAGCGTTTGACAAAGAGACTTCAGACATAGACATCCTGGTGGAATTCTTCCCCGAAGCTGATCTTGGCCCTTGGCTTTCGAAGTTCTTTCAATTGAAGGATGAGTTAGAGAGTCTCTTCGGCCGTCCCGTTGACCTCTTGGAGACACAAGCGATCCAGAATCCTTGGCTGCGCCGAGAAATCGAGAAACAGCGGGTAGTGCTGTATGCTGCTTAGAGATCGGAAGCATCTCTGGGATATTCTCGAAGCGGCTTCATTCATTCAGGAAATCACCTGTGAAAAAGACCGCCAGGAGTATCTGGAGAACAAGACTCTTCGATCTGCCGTTGAGCGGCAATTTGAAATCATTGGCGAAGCACTCAACCGGCTCCGGAAAGACGAGGCTTCAGCGATCACTCGCCTCACGGGCAGCCGGCAGATCATACAATTCAGGAATCTGCTCTCCCACGGCTATGATTACATCAATAACAACCGCGTTTGGGATATCGTGGAACAAGATCTTCCTGTTTTGCTTTGGGAAGTAAAAAGATTGCTTGAAGAGGAACCTGACCAATAATGGTATCTCGGCAGTTCTTGCGGTCCTTTCGTCTTCTTCATTCTCATTCGTGTCGCAATGCTTCCACGGGATCCATGTCTGCTGCACGCAGCGCGGGGTAGATCCCGAACACGATCCCCACGAGGGCCGAGATA
>JACPGD010000536.1 GCA_016182645.1 Candidatus Hydrogenedentota bacterium
ACCGGGGGCGCCATGATGGGGTGTCCTAGCGCGTCGTAACGTCCGCCATGGACAGGGCAATCCCACGTCTTGGCCGCGCTGTTCCATTGCACAATGCCGCCCGCATGCCGGCAGAGGGGCGAAAAAGCGTGGAATTGATCGTACTCATCGCGGTAAACCGCCAATCTTTCGCCATTAACCTCGACAATGGCCCCCTCGCCGAGTGGAATCTCCTCGATCACGTCCACGTCGCCGCTCCTGAGCCGGTCACGAAGCCAGTGCATTGCCGCTTTGCCCACATGGTCGATGATTCGTCCGGCTGAAGCGATGGGCTTGATCCGGGCTGGATCGAACAACTGGGTCATCTCCGAGATATCACGGCCCAGGATCTGATCGGACAACAGACAGCCGGCCACCGTGCCAAATTTGAGGCCATCACCGGAAAAGGCAGTGGCCACGTACACGTGTCTTTTCCCGGGCATCCGCCCGATATAGGGCAGACCGTCGGCGGGCTCGAAGAATTCATGCGACCACCGGTACTCGACGTCCAGCAATTCGTAGTGGGCGGCGATATAGTGTTCCAGATTGTCAAAGCGGGTGGTGGTATCGAAGGCTTCGCCGGTGCGGTGATCGGCCCCGCCAACGAGCAGAAGGTGGCCCTCCTGGGAGGAGGCCTGCCGCACGTAGTGATAGGGATCGGCCGTGTCCCAGTAAAGCGCGTCTTGCACGCCGTCGGCGACGCGCGCGGCCAAAACGTACGACTGGTAAGGGTGGGCGCGTGTCTCGATCGTGATAAGACCCATCAATGGGGCGTGCGCGGTCAGAAGGACATCCGGGGCGGTGAGTGTGCCGCGGTTGCACCTCACCCGGCAAGGTTCGCCCTCCTCGACGTCTTGCATCCGCGTTTCTTCAAACATCGGGCAGCCGCCCGCCACCAGTGCGTCCGCCAAACCCTGTATGTAGCGCAATGGATTGAAACGGGCCTGGTGCGGGTAGCAAACAGCAAGTTGGACGGGAAAGGGCAGTATCTGCTCGCGAACGAGTTCGGCTTCGAGGAACAGATGGTTCGCCGCCTCAAATTCGGCCTCGACTTTCCTGACGCCTTCCTCGCCCTCTGCGTACAAATAGGCGGGAACGCGGCGGAAATCGCAGTTCAGGTGCATTTGGCCGTCCCAGGTTTCGATCAGCGCGAGGGCCTCCCGTCCCGCTTGCACCATCAAGCGGCCCGCGTCTTGACCAAAGTGATCGATGACCAGCTTCAGGGTCTGGTCGCGCGTCATGTCCAAGTGACCGGTGCTCGAGCCGGTGGCGCCGTCGCCGACGCGGTGCATCTCGATCACCGCGACACGACGTCCGGCCTGTAGCAAGCGGAGCGCGGCCGTGAGACCGGTGATGCCGGCCCCTACAATCACGACATCAAAGGATTGGTCGGCCTCCAAAGTGGGAAAGAGCTTGGGTCGCGTCATGTCGCGCCAGCACGCTTTCTGCCGCGCCCGGTGCCAAAAGAATGTTTCGTTCATAATCGTCAGCTTCCCATCGTCGCTGCACGTTCCTTCGATCGCGCTATCTGCCCGCCGCGCTAGGATTCACTTCGGCAAAGGCGAGTTCGTTCAGTTTCTGATCCGCGGCTTTCTCTTCATCGAGTGATTCCTGGAGCAGTTGGGCCACGTCCTGCTTGTCCAGCATGTGCGCAAAGGTCACCGCGGCGCCGTAACCGGCGATCTCATAGTGCTCGACCCGCTGCGCGGCGGCAATCAGCGCCGCATCTTTCACCGCTGCATCCCCCTCTTCCTTGAGCAGGTCTTCTCCTTCGGCGACGAGTCCTTCCATCGCCTTGCACTTCATGCCGCGCGGACTGCTTTCGAGACCGTCGAATATCTGGTCCAGGCGGTCCTTCTGGCGTTTGGTCTCCTCGAAATGGACCTCGATCACCTCCCGCAATCGCTCCGAACTCGCCGCCTTGGCCATCTTCGGCAGCGCCCGGATCAATTGCGACTCGGCGCTGTGCAGGTCCTTCAACTCATGAATGAGCAACGCTTCCATGGAATTCAGTCGCATGGTTCATCTCCTCATCACACGGCGCTGTGCGCATGCGCTAGGTTGTGATCCTTGAACGACACTTTCAGTATGCGGGAGCGCGGCGGGTGGGCCGTATCAGGCCATCCCCCATTGTGCTCTCCGGGAATCGCTCACGAAGTGCGAGCCGTGTCTCACGGGCCTGACCAAACGCGAAAAAAGCAGGCGCCGTGCGCGGCGGTTCGCCGGCATGGCGCATTGCGGCAGCGAGCGGGCGGGCTGGGGTTGCCTGCACGCCAAACGAGCACCGGGACATCCAAGGCAGCCTGATAAACTGGAACGGCATTCGCCCACCACCAGGCGAGGTACTAAAAATATACCTTGTGCGAGTATATTTTGCACTCAGGTCATGGCCTCTGAGGAGTGTCTTGGGGGCTGAATTCCAACGGGATACTCGACAGCTTCAAGTACTCAACTACAGATCCCTAGTGAACAAAAAACCTGTCTTGCAAATATATATTGACAAGTGCGCCATTGTGTGGTAATGATGCGCTAAAGAGGCTTGGATTTTTTTCAACACGGGCTAGGAAACCTCGGTCAGGAAGGGGGTTTATGGAGAACGCCGCGGCGGGCCTGAACGAATACTTGCGCGTTGGTCTTCCCGCCATACTGCAATTCGATCTGGAGCAAAAGAACGCTCCACGGCACAAGACACGGGTCCGGGGTTGGCAGAAGGGCAGTTTCATTGTCTTGGATCGTCCCCAACCCGGTGAGTCATTTGAAACGCCGCAGTTGCGTACCAACCAGGAATGTGTGATTCGCTTCCTGAGTGAGGGCGTGGCGGTGGGATTTGGCTCGCGTGTGCTGGCGCTGGGGTTTTCTCGCATCCACCCGCAGGTGAGCATTGCCTGGCCCCAGGAGATGACCACGATGGCCGTGCGGAGTATCGAACGAATCCATGTCGATGCGCCCTGTTCTGTGCTGCGCCCAGGTGGAGCGCCGTTGAATGGGCGATTGCAGGATCTGACCGCGTACGGCTGCCGCATCGATTGTGACCACACGTTGCCGAAGGGAACAGAACTGAGGGTAAGTTGCGAACTCTCGCCCGGGTTGATTCTCCGCGAATGCCGGTTTGAAGTGATCGGCATGGGCAAGACGGACCACGGCCACTTCTGCCGTTGCCGGCTGAGTGACGGTCAGGAGTCCTCGGTGGCCCTCATCAAAGACTTGATTCATCACCGGGTCCAGGAAGGCGCACCGGATCTGGCCACCCAGTTCAAGGACGATGCGCCAGCCGAAATCGGCACGGCGGCCTCTAACGCATGATCCTGGTGCCTGTTGGGGAAAGGCCCAGGCCCCACCATTCCGAACGAATGACAAAGTGATCGAAGGTCACGCTTCAGGCTTTCCCCAACAGAAATCACCATGGCGGAGTCCCGTACCCCGCTGACTGCACCCTCTGCGCGTCTTTCCGCCCGGCATACATTCTCGCGTGAACTTCTGATTTGCCCCTGAATAAACCCCGCGCTATCCTTGTATCACTTGGGGGAACCAACACCATGACTACAACACACAGCACGCCACTGCTACACGCCGAGTCCATCTCCCGCCGTTACGGCAAACAAGTCGCGCTTCAGGACTTCGTGCTCTCCCCGTACCAGGCGCCGGCCGCGTCACCGATGCGGGTAGACAACAGTGGATCGAGAACCGGCTCGGTATCAAAGAACCAAGAAACAACCGTAGAGACTAAAATGAAGCTCTTCACATTGTGCGGCATCATAGTTTGCGTGGCGTCGATCGCGGTGCCTGCTCAAACTGTTGAAAATATAGTTCGCCAGGAACTGGCCCCGGCTACCTCCACGGACAAGCCTCCTTCAACTATAGAAGACGTAATCCGCACGGAACACGCGGGGTTATTCGCGGCGCCTCCTCCACTTATTGCAGACGTGCTGCGCAAGGAACTGGCGCCCCAAACGGGCGACATACAACTCCGCTTTACGCTGGGAGACGAGTCATGGGTCCCAGAGCCCTGGCGTGAGGAATGCCGTAAAACTGCTTGTATTCGTATTGCCTGGGACTCACCGGCGAAATGGCGAATAGAGCTTCAGGACAGCAACCGGCAGGTGTTTCGAACGGTAATTAAGGCAATGAAAATAACAGAAGCCGGGGACCGGCTGTGGTGTCCGTGGGGATGTCCCTCAGATACTCCAAAGGACTCAGGGTACCAAGATGCGCTTTGGTCCCGCACGGTCGTTGATTGGCATATGTTTCCCCTATCTTTTGGGCAAACATTTCGTCCGGAGAACTATCCAGCCCACTATGGCCACATAGAAGAAGGGTCTTCAGATCCCTTCCGATCAGAGATAAGACGGACCTTTGTGTGGCGGTTCAATAAGTTTCCAACAGCCGATCTCGATCAGCTTGTATTTCAGACCAGTCCAGAAATACAGTTGATTGCTACATACAGTCTCAAAGCAAATCGTGCTGAGGATGATACGTGGGACAAGTATTTCCGCATGCCTAAACCGAAGCTGGCGTGGGGCGAACTGGTGTCCATAGGCGCCGGCGGCGTGTCTCTCCCAAGCATATGCACGCGAACGAGCTATGAAGGAAATAGGCTTTTGTGGCAAACGGAACTGATCGCCGAGGAATCGACCTGTAATGAGCCAAGTCCCCCGGAGCTCTTCATCGTGAATGAATCCCTTCCGCTGGTGGAGGAGGAGCGCTTGTACCCGCCAGGCATATCTAGCCGAGGCTGGTTTGAAAGGGCCGTTGATTGGGCTGGCGCCGTGATGGGTTTCGAGTAAACCGCTGCGCCGGCGCGGTCTGCCCAATCCATCCTTAGTGGGTTATTTCATAAGTTCGCTGACGCATTCCGGCTTCTGTAGCGTCCCCTGATTTCCCCCTGATTTCCCCGTCCCCTCCGCGCCCGCAAGGCGAAGGGCTTGATATGGGCGCCTACGAGGCAACCAACATCGGCGAGCCCGAACCGATACCGCCACTCGGCTGCGTCCTCTTTGGGACGCTGAACCCCGGCGGTTGGCCCACCCGGCCCGCGCACGGAGACGCCGTCGTGCTGGCCGCACTGGCCGCCCTGCTGGTTGCTCTGGGGTGGCACCTGAGACACCGGAACCTCCGATCCTGGCGCGGGCATCAGCATCCCATCGATCTGTGAGGGGTTGCAGCACACCTCAGCCCCCAGGTTTCCAATCTTGGAGGTCAATGTAGCTTGCTCCGGCGGTCGCTGGAGTGTTCCCCGTGGAACATCGTGAATCGTGCCAGAAGCTCGAAATCCAGCGTGCAGAAACACCCTACTCAATCTGCGAAACAAGGGTGGCAGATCTGTTCAGGCGAATAAGGCGAATGGGGACTGAGGGATTACGGAATGCGGAAGGTGTGAATAAAGCGGGAGCGGGGCGGGGAGTGGTTTTGCGAAACAAGGGGTGCTCAGTGGACAATAGAGATAATTCAGGAAATATCCAATAATTCTTGCGCTTTTTG
>JACPGD010000537.1 GCA_016182645.1 Candidatus Hydrogenedentota bacterium
AGCCGAGAATCGACGTGAATTGCAGGAGGTGGGTGGGACTTTCCGGTGTGCAGTTCTGGGTGGCAAAGGCGAGATTCGGAAAGGTGCCGCCCGCATCCGCCGCCACGTCGCTCGACAGGATCGCCGTGCTGACGCGCCGGGCCACGGGCACGCCGCTGACGGACTCATTCGCCACCTGGTACTCCTCAATCTTGGCGTCCGTCGTCAACAAGACGAGCTGTCCTTCGGGATCGGCGGCACTGCCCGTGCCGATGTAAGTGCGGTCGAACAACTGCACCACCTGCCGGAGCAGCCTGACCTCACCTTCCCCCTCGCCTTCTCCTTCGCCCTCGCCCTCTCCCGCGGCCGGCGTCTCCCCCACGTGGACAATCAGGCGGAACTGGAATTGGGAGGTGGTGTCTTTCGGCGGCGTGGGCAGGTTCTTCTGGACGTTTTCCGACACCGCGTCGAGCACTACGTTTCCCACCCACAGCCCCTGGCGCGGGGTGGTCGAGGCGCGGGCGGAGACCGGCAGGCGGTATTCGCTGCCTGAATCACTGCGCAGCACGAGCAGTCCTTCCGCATCCACGCGATCCGCGTCCGCGGCCTTGGCGAGGGCCGCCTCCGCCATGGCTGTCCGGTTTACGGCCAGGCGGACCGCTTGCGCGGCGCCAGGCGCCAGGGTGAGTTCGTGGCCCGTGCTGAGCGCTTGCCAGGCACCCTCGCCCTCATTGGCGGCCGGGTCCCAGACCGACAGTGGCAGCCCGGGCGTGCCCGTCAATGTGCAGACCTGCGGTGCGTCCGTCGCATTGCCCACATCGAAGGTGACCTCGGGCAGCGCCGCCCCGAAATCGAGGCGCTCGCCGTCCTGGAGCGTCACGGAGACCGGCCCCTGGTACGCGGACGCGCCGGCGGTGTAGACCCAGTAGGCTTCGCCGCGCCGCATCGTGCTGGCCGCGTCAACGCGCTCCCACTGGCCGTCCACCGTGAGCCGCAGCAGGTTGAGATCAGCGTGGGCCGGGGAGGCGGCGAAGAACGCTGAGAACGCGGGGCCGCTCGCCGCTACGCGCAGCCCCGTCAGCGTGTAACTGTCCGCCTTCCAGGTGACCGGCACATAGAGCGGCGTGCCCGTCAGTGTCCACGTGCGGGCTTCGTCCCCGCTCAATTTCACGAGATAGACATGGTTCGCGAGCAGCGCGTGCAGCGTGGCCACCTCGGCCGGCACGCGCTCATCGGGCACATAGACCAGCCACTCCGGGTCTTCCGGCACAATTTCTTCGGGATTGGTGATGAACTGCACCCGGCGCTCGCCGCCCAGCCATAGGAGCACCCGCTCCACCGGGAGATCACCCAGCGCTTCCTTGAGTTGCCGCGGCTCCGGCTGGACTTCCACGAATACCCCGTTCCAGCCCGGTTGCAGGGCGATTTCCTGCACGGCTTGGGCCTGAGCGGGCAGCGCTTCCAGCAGCGCGAGGAGCATGAAGGTCGGGACCGCCAGACCATGGCCTGTTCGCGATCCATCGCTGGCTGTTTGCGGCCCTGCGGTCTTTCCGCGCAAAGTACCGCCCCAGGGACAAAAAAAGCGTATCGTAGGCATGAAGAACGAAGCCTCCCAGGATTCCAGACCTTGCAGCTCAGGCTGGACGCGCTTCCAGACACGTCCAAGAGACACCACCGAGCATTGGCGCCCCTCACGGCGCGCTGGTAGCGAAGAGCAAGATACGCGCCGCTGCTAAAGCCAATAGAAACTAGTGGGAAAAGGCATGATTTAAGGGGAGGTACGGCTGATGGTGTATGCATCTTGAACAAAAGATGTATTTTGCAGTCCAGATTTGAGAAGTGGAGATAATTGCTTGACGTAACTTAGGGTGGCCGGAGAGAGGGTCGCTTGGTTTTGCAAGAGTTTAGGGAGAATCTGAGTGGACTGTATTAAGTGGATTTTACACTCCAGAATTCCCAATTTGGGAATCCACTGCCCTGATTCCGGCAGTTCAAGCCACCGGAAGACCCGTTCGGTTCTCTCGTTGGCTTCTGTTCAGGTTCCGGCACGGCCTGCCCACAAGACGGCGAGGGCCAGGCCCAGCAACAGGGCGTCCCCCACTGCCTTGCCGGGGGCGAAGAAGTCGAGAATCCTTTCAAGGCAGTCGCAGCCGGCGGGTACTCCTGCGATTTCCCGCAGTTCCTGCTCGCTCAGCGCGCCGTCGTTGTCCAGGTCGAGCTGGTTGAATTGTTCCTGCGTGACGCTGCCCAGTTGGGACTGGACCTCAGCCAGGCTCAACTGTCCGTCGCCATTGCTATCGGCGGCTTCAAAACTATCGAGCACCTCTAGAGCGACTTCCTCAAGGGGCACATCTCCTTCTCCTTCTCCTTCTCCTTCTCCTTCACCCTCACCCTCACCCTCACCTTCACCTTCGCCTTCACCTTCACCTTCGCCCTCACCTTCACCTTCACCTTCACCTTCGCCTTCGCCTTCGCCCTCACCTTCACCTTCACCTTCACCCTCGCCTTCACCTTCACCTTCACCCTCGCCTTCAC
>JACPGD010000064.1 GCA_016182645.1 Candidatus Hydrogenedentota bacterium
TCGGAAAGTCCTCATGCGTATTGCTGTTGGTTCAGATCATGCCGGATATGAAGATCCGCCGCCGTACTATAAGCCGGAGATTGTCGAATACCTCATGAGCTTGGGAATTGACGTTGTCGATTGCGGCACGGACAGTGCCGCGTCGGTGGATTATCCGGATTTCGCGCGCAAGGTGTGCGCGAGCGTGCTTTGCGGTGCGGCGGAGTGCGGCATCCTTATCTGCGGCACGGGCATGGGCATTGGGATGGCCGCGAACCGCTATCCAGGCATCCGGGCGGCGGTCTGCGCGACGCCGGACATGGTATTTCTGGCGCGGGACCACAACGACGCGAACGTGCTGTGCCTCGGCAAGCGTGTGTTGACCTTGGACCAGTGCAAGGCGTTTGTGGATCTCTGGCTGAAGACGCCGTTCGGCGGGGGCGAGCGGCACCAGCGGCGCATCGCGAAACTTGGATAGGACCCCATGAGCACGTTGACCCCGAAAGAAATCGTCGAAGAACTTGACAAGTACATCGTCGGCCAAACCGAGGCCAAGCGGAAGGTGGCCATTGCGTTGCGCAACCGCTGGCGCCGCAAACAACTGCCGGAAGCGATGCGAGACGAGGTCGCGCCGAAGAACATCATCATGATCGGCCCGACCGGTGTGGGCAAGACCGAGATTGCGCGCAGGCTCTCGAAGCTGGCCGATGCGCCGTTCATCAAGGTGGAGGCGTCGAAGTTCACGGAAGTCGGCTATGTTGGGCGCGATTGCGACAGCATGATCCGCGAATTGATGGAGGTGGGGGTGACGATGGTGCGCGAGGAGATGAAAAAGGGACTCGAGGGCCAGGCGCGCCAAAACGCGGAACAACGCTTGCTCAACCTCTTGTTGCCGCCGCAACCGAAGGCGCAACGGGTCTACCGCCCGGGCGACTTGCAGGGGGGCGATGAAGGGCCGGCGCCCTCCCCGGAGGCGCCGGACGCCGAGGTGCGCACGCGCGAAATCCTGCTGCAAAAGCTGCGCAGCGGCGATCTGGACCAGCGGGAAGTGGAAGTCGCCGTACGCGACGGTGCGGCCATGCCGATGATGCAGGTGTTCGGCAGCCAGGGCATGGAAGAGATGGGGCTGAACATCCAGGAGATGTTCGGCCGGATCATGCCCCAGCGCACGAAGCAGCGCAAGGTGACGGTGGTGGAAGCGCGGAAGATCCTCGAACAGGAAGCGCTCCAGGAATTAATCGACATGGAGGCCGTCGTGCCCCAGGCGCTGGAACGCGTCGAGAATTCCGGCATTGTGTTCCTGGATGAGATCGACAAGATCGCCGGGCGTGGTTCGCCGGGGCATGGCCCGGATGTCTCGCGCGAAGGCGTGCAGCGCGACATTCTGCCGATTGTGGAGGGCAGCACGATCATGACGAAGTATGGTCAAGTGAAGACGGATCACGTGCTGTTCATCGCGGCGGGCGCCTTCCACATGACCAAAGTGTCGGATCTCATTCCCGAGTTGCAGGGGCGCTTTCCGATTCGCGTTGAGCTGGATAGCCTGAATGCACCGGATTTCGAGCGCATCTTGCGCGAACCAAAATGCTCGCTGATCAAGCAATACTCCGCGCTGTTGTCGACGGAGGGCGTCGAAATCGAATTCACCGACGACGCCATCTCCGCCATCGCGGAGATTTGCCAGCGCGTGAACGAGGAATCGGAGAACATCGGCGCGCGCCGCCTGCACACGATCATGGAGTACCTCCTCGAAGAGATCTCTTTCGATGCGCCGCAACGCGGAGGCGAAAGACACACCATCGATGCCACGGAAGTGCGGCGGCGGCTGGAGGATCTTGCGGAAGACCAGGACTTGGCGAAATACATCCTCTGAAGCAAGCCACGGACGAACACGGACGGACACAGACACCTGTGGCAGATGCAACTCAGAACCCGGCACTAACCGATGTTGCACTTTCCCGAACTGGAACAATTTGGCGTCATCGCCGCGATGTCGGACAAAACCGACGGCGATTGCAGCCGGGAAGCGCCCGCGGAGGCCGGGCGTTCCAGCTTTCTGGCACAGTTGGGGATTGGCGAAGACAAGCTCATCCTGCCGAAGCAGATCCATGGGAATTGTGTCCACGTGGCATGGCCGTCCTGGCCGAAGGAAGAACAAAGGTGGACCCCTGGCAGCGTAGGTGAGGCCGACGCGCTTGCGGCCGCCGCGCCCGGTTGGGCCTTGGGCGTCACCGTGGCGGATTGCGTTCCCGTGCTGCTGGTAAGTCTCGAACCGCGCGCCATTGCCGTGGTGCATGCGGGCCGCGAAGGCACCCGCCAGCATATCACGTCAAACGCACTGGCCACCCTGGTCGAGCGGTTCGGCGCCGTCCCCGCGGGGATTAACGCCGTCATTGGCCCCTCCGCCGGTCCCTGTTGCTACGAAGTGTCCGTGGCCCTGGCCGATTCCTTTGCGGCCGGCGGTTTCCCCGTGCGTGGACGCTTCCTTGACCTCTGGGCCGCCAACCAGCTTGAACTCGTCCGCGCAGGCGTTCCCGCCGAGCAAGTTCATGTCTCCGGCCACTGTACCATCTGCAGCGGGCGGTTCCATTCTTTTCGGACAGACAAGACTGGCGCGCGAAATCTGGCGCTGATAAGCCTGCGGGTTGGGTCGTAGCAGGGTTCCAGGAGCGGGACTGGAAGCCCCGGCTGCGATTTCCTGTTCTTGCTATTGCACCTCGTTCCTTAATCTGCTAAAATGGCACCCGTATAGTGTCGCTTTTCGAGAGAGTGGGTTCCGGCCCACTCTTTTTAGTTGGATTGGGTCGAAAAAAGGTGGAATCTGGAGAGCGTATACAGCGGATTTGGCAGGAGTTAGAGCCGATCCTGCGGGAGCAGGGCTTTGAACTGGTGGAGGTCGAACTGGCCCGCCAGGGCGGCACGCCCCTGTTACGTCTCTTCATTGACAGACCGGCCGGCGGCATCACGCTGGACGATTGCACGCTGGCTTCGCGCGTGCTGAGTCCGGTGCTGGATACGCTGGACGTGATGGAGGATCATTATTTATTAGAGGTATCGTCTCCTGGCATCGCCCGGCCGTTGCGGAAAGTCGTTGACTTTCAACGGTTTATGGGCGAAGAGATCAAGGCGGAAGCCTTTACGCCCGTGGAAGGGCGGAAAAAGTTTACAGGCATCCTGCGCAGTATCGAGGAGGGCCTGATCACGGTGGAGTGTGCGGGCACGCCCTACCGCATCCATATTGACAATCTGAAGAAGGCGCATCTGAACCGCTGAAAGGCGTGTAAGGAGTTAAACGATGAGCACAAACCTACAGGTGATTCTGCAGCAGCTTGAGGCGGAGAAAAGTATCGACCGCGAAACGCTGCTTGAAGCCATCCGGAGTGCCATCGAGAGCGCCGCCCGCAAGAGTTTGAATCGCCCGGCGAACCTGGCCGTTGAACTTGATCCGAATACGCTCCAGTTTAAGGTATTTGAAATTCGCACGGTCGCGGAGGCGGTGACAGACGACACCACGGAAATGCCTCTGAGCGAAGCCTTGAAGATGAACCCGGACGTGGTCGTGGGCAACCGGCTAAAAGTGCCGGCGGAACCCAAGGATTTTGGGCGCATTGCCGCGCAGACCGCCAAGCAGGTCATTATCCAGAAGATCAAAGACGCCGAGCGGGACAAGATTTTTGATGAATTCAAGAACCGTGAAGGTCAAATCGTCACCGGCACGGTCAAACGCAATAATCATGGCAACATCATTGTTACCGTTGGACGTGCCGAAGCGATCGTCCCCTACCGGGAGCAGTCGCCGCGGGAAAACTTCAAGCCGGGCGACCGTATCCGTGCCCTGTTGTTAGATGTGGAGAAGACGCCGCGTGGCGCGCAGGTGGTGCTGTCGCGCACGTCCGCGGACCTCGTCCGAGGTCTGTTTGAACTCGAAGTCCCAGAGATCTACGACGGCACGGTGGAGATCCGGGCGATTGCGCGCGAACCGGGCAGCCGGACGAAGGTGGCGGTCAAGTCGAACGACCCCAATGTGGATGCGGTGGGCGCCTGCGTGGGGATGAAGGGATCGCGCGTGCGGGCGGTGGTGGAGGAGCTTTCGGGAGAGAAAATTGATATCGTGCGGTGGAGCGAGGATGCGGTGGAGTTGTGCGCGAATGCGCTCAATCCCGCGGACATCCTCGACATCCACGTGGATACCAGTACGAATTCGATCCAGGTCATTGTGCCCCAGGACCAGCTTTCGCTGGCCATCGGGAAGCGCGGGCAGAATGCACGCCTGGCCTCCCGCCTGATCGGATATAATATTGACATCCAGGGCGATGGCGAACCCGGCGCCACCGAGAGCGCTGTGGACGGGGAAGTCCCTGCGGCCACACCCTTTAAGACAGATCATTCCGCCATCGCCGCCACACCGGAGGAAGGGGAAGCCCTCCTTGCGGAACGCGGCCCTGCCCCGGCTGAGGCGGTGATGTATGAGGCCGCGCTTGATTCGGTGGAATTGGAGGATCGCACTGTAGCCGATTCAGACGTGGCCGACGCACCCTCCACTCACGCCGGAACAGTTCCTCCAGAATTGGTTCCCGTGCTCTCTGTCGCCACGCCGCCCGAGGGCGAGGGTACATTGGCAGAGTTGATGGAGGGGCAGGCGGCATTTGAGCGAGAGCCGGAAACCGAAGAACTGCCCCATGACTTGGAGAGCGAAGAGACGGAGGATGCCGGGCGATAGAGGACGTGCCTATAATATCGTGTTTTTTTAGTTTGTTTGTTCAAGATTTAGCATGCCGGGTTGAGTTCCGCCCGTTGAGTGTCTGGAGGTAGACCGTCTAATGCAGACTGTAGCCAAATTTGCGAAGCGTCTCGACATGACCGCGGAGGAAGCGGTGGAAACCCTCCGCCGGTTGCGCTTCGACGTGGCTGATGTCGAGACCGAGATTAGCGATGCGCAGTGTGACATGCTCATCGACATTGATGAAGATTCTTCCAATCTCGATAAGTTCCTTGCCCGGATCGAAAAGGAGGAAGAAGAGCGGCGCAAGCGCACGGAACGGCTGAAAAAAGCGGCGGCCAAAAAGCGCGCCACGCCCAAGAAGCCTGCCGCGGAAGAGGTTCCCGAAGCCAAAGAGGAAGCTGAAGCGGTCAAGCGCCCGAAGCGGGCGAAGAAAGCCGCGGAGGAAGTCCCTGCTGAAGGGGTGACCGCGGAAATCCTTCCCTCGGTCGAGGGGGCCGCGCCTGCCGCGGAAGCGAAGGGCCGCGTGACGGCTGAAATAATGGCCGAGATCGCCCCGGCGGAGAAAGAAAGGGAGAAGGAGAAAGAGAAGGCAAGACAGAAGAAAGAGCCCCCGGCAATCCTCATCGGAGCGGCCGCGGAACTGGACGAACCTGTGGTCGAGGTTGTCCGGGCCGATGGGACGCACGCGGGTGCGGCGGAAATTGAGCTGGTAGACAAGCCCGTCGAGCCGGTGGAGGGCGAGGAGGAAGAGGACCTCAGTTCGCTGACCTTGATCCAGCGCCGGCAGGAAGAAGAGTGGCGCAAGAAGAACAAGGGCAAGATCGCCAAGCCGCTGCCCACGCCTGATCCCGAAGTGGTGGCCGAGGTCATCCGCAAGGCCCACGAGCGCAGTGTCAAGAAGAGCACCAAGGGCCGTGCGACCACCGAAGAAGACGGTTCGCCCTTGCGCAGCGGCTGGAAAGGCGGGGTGACGGGCAAGACGGCACGCAAGAAGCAGAAGCGGGCCGAGCGCCAGCGGGTGGTGGATGAGGAAATGCGGCGGGAAGCGGCGATTGCCGTGCGGGAGGTCCAGGCCGGCGGGATCCCTGGTGCTGCGAAAAAACGCCGGAAAAAACGTGATCGTGATGAAAATCTGGTGACCGAAGAAGAGTCCGGAGGCGTTATCGAAGTGGAAGACCGGGTAACGGTGGAGCGCCTCGCGGATCTGCTGCAGGTGAGCGTTAACGATATCATCCTTGATTTGATGGAAGAAGACATTCTGGCGACGAAGAACCAGGTCCTCGACATGGAGTTGGTCCGCCGGATTGCCGATGGGCGCGGCTTTGAGGTCCGTGCGGTAATACCGGAAGAGGAAGACCTTCTGGCGGAAGTGCCGGATCACCCCGAAGATCTGAAGACCCGCGCGCCCGTCGTGACGGTCATGGGGCACGTTGACCACGGAAAGACATCGCTGCTGGATCACATCCGCCGCACCAAGGTGGCGGCTGGAGAAGCGGGCGGGATCACACAGCACATTGCGGCCTACGACGTGGAACTGGCGTCCGGACATGTGACTTTCCTGGACACGCCCGGCCACGAGGCATTCACCCAGATGCGGGCACGCGGCGCGCAGGCGACGGACATCGTGGTGCTGGTGGTCGCGGCCGATGATGGGGTCAAGCCACAGACCATCGAAGCGATAGACCATGCCAAAGCGGCGGGGGTGCCCGTCGTGGTGGCGATTAACAAATGTGACAAGCCCGATGCTCAGCCCGATCGCGTGCGCCAGGAATTGACGCGCTTTGAACTCGTGGACGAAGCCTGGGGCGGCAAGACGATCATCAAAAACATCTCCGCCATAACAGGCGAAGGTGTGGACGAGTTGATCGAAATGCTCGCGTTGCAAGCGGAAGTGATGGAACTGAAGGCCAATTCCAACAAGCGCGCCCGGGGCGTCATCATTGAATCCGAACTCAGCCTTGGTCATGGCCCGGTCGCCTGGGTCCTGGTCCAAAATGGCAAGCTGCGGACGGGCGATGTGTTCCTCTCTGGTTCCACGCATGGCCGGGTGCGCACCATGCTGAATTCGCGCGGTGAGCAAATCGTCGAGGCAGGCCCCTCGACGCCCGTGTTGGTGACCGGATTCTCGGAGACGCCGAATGCCGGCGACATCTTCGTGGTGGCAGCCGATGAACGGGGCGCGCGAAGTGTGGCCCAGAAGCGCGCGGAAATTGAGCGCCAGAAGCGCGGGCCGGCGGTCAAGCACATGACCTTGGAAGATTTCCATGCGCGCATGGCCGGTGTTGAGAAGAAGACGCTGAACATCATCATCAAGGCGGACGCGCAGGGATCGGTGGACGTGCTTCAATCCAGCTTCCTTAAGCTGGGCAACGAAGAAGTCAGCGTGAGCGTCGTGCACTCCGGCGTTGGCGGCATCAACAGTTCCGACGTGTTGCTGGCCAGTGCGAGCGACGCCGTCATTATTGGCTTCCACGTGACGGCGAACCCCAAGGTGCAGAAGCTGGCCGAGGAAGAAGGCGTTGAGATCCGCGTCTACCTGATCATTTATGAAGCGATTGAGGAGGTGCGGCATGCCCTCGAAGGGCTGCTCGCGCCCGAAACCCGGGAAGTCATCGTGGGCCATGCAGAGGTCCGCCAATTGTTCAAGTCTTCCGCCATCGGCACGATCGCGGGCTGTTATCAGACCGACGGCACGAGCGAGCGCGGTGCATTGGCCCGGTTGGTGCGGGACGGCGTTGTCATCCACAGCGGCAAGATCGGTTCCTTGCGCCGCAACAAGGATGACGTCCGCAGCGTCAATGCCGGTTTTGAATGCGGCATCAAACTCGAACGGTATGACGACCTGCAGCCGGGGGACATCATCGAAACCTACCGGCTGGAGAGCGTGGCAAAAACCTTGAGTTGAGCGCCACGGACGGGCGCCCGCTCGCCCCGGCTGGATGTGGCCTTGGCCCAACGTGCCCGGAGTAAACCCCGTGACCATTGGACTGCTGCAATTGGACTTCTTGATTCCCGGCGCCCGCTCGCTCAAGGACAAGCGGCGTGTCATCAAGGGCCTCAAGGACCAGTTGCACAGCCGCTTCAATTGTTCCGTGGCGGAAACGGAGTATCAGGATTTGTGGGCGCGTTCGCGCCTGAGTGTTTGCGTAGTGTCGAATGAAGGGGCCCATGCCAATACTCAACTGAATGAAATCGCCCGCTTCGCCGCCAATAAACCCGGCGCGGAGTTGGTCAACTATACGATAGAGATGTTATGACACAGTCGGGCCGGGCACAGCGCGTGGCGGAGTTGATCCGCCAGGAGATCGCGCGGCTGCTCTCAAAAGGCTTAAAAGATCCGCGCATCGGTTTTGTTTCGGTAATGTCCGTGCGGATGTCGCGCGATCTGAAATATGCGGACGTATTTGTCAGCTTGTTTGGCGAGGAAAAGGAACGCAAGAGTTCACTGATTGCGCTGCAACGTTCCGCCGGGTGGATCCGCCGCGAGTTGGGAAAAGTCTTGCGCATGCGCTATACGCCGGAGGTGCGCTTCCTGGAGGACCAGACGCTTGATCGCGTGTACCAGCTTGAAGAGGTGTTTCATGAGATTCACGAAGAGCGCAAGCGGGCGCCGATGATCAAGTTGAGCCTGGTCGAAATCGTCGAGGAGTTCCGGAAGGGCAATTCGTTCCTGGTAACGTCGCACGTGAATCCTGACGGCGACTCCGTGGGCAGCATTCTGGCGCTGGAGCAACTGCTGCGCGCCATGAACAAGGAAAAGATCACCTGCGCCATGGCGGACCCTGTGCCGTCGGTGTATGCCAATCTTAAGGGCGCGAAGAAGATCATCGATTGCACAGCCGAACGTCCAGATTTTGACGTGCTGATTATTCTGGACGTTTCTTCCCTCGATCGGATTGGGTGTGTGGCCCAGTGGGTGGACGAGAAAGTCCGCATCATCGTCATTGATCATCATTTGGTGGACAATCCCGAGGGGACCGTGGGATTCATCGATCCGTCCTATGCGGCGGTGGGCGAAATTGTGGCCGAGCTTTTTGAAGTTGCAGGCGTCCCGCTCACCCGAGAGGCGGCCCACTGCGCGTACGTGGCACAAATCACCGATACCTCCGCCTACCGTTTTTCCAACACGAATTCCCGCTCGCATCATCTCGCCGCACGTCTATTGGACACGGGACTGGATGTCTCCGCCATCTCGCGGGAAGTGCTTGACATCATCTCCGTCTCGAAAGTGAAATTGCTGCGCTTGGTACTCGATCGCATGGAATTTCGCGCTCAGGGGAAACTTGCGGCTTCGTACATTACGGCCGAGGACATCGCGGCCGCCGGCGGCAGCAAAGATGACATTACGGGACTGGTAAATTACGCCGGAAACATCGACGGCGTCCAGGTCGGGTTGCTTTTCAATGCGCATGAACCGGGCAAGACGAAAGTGAGTCTACGCTCGCGCCCCAGCTTCAATTCGGCGGAATTCCTGGAGGAATTCGGGGGAGGCGGGCATGCGGCGGCCGCGGGGGCGACCCTCGACAGCCCCCTCGAGGAAGTGCAGCCCATGCTGTTGGACCGTCTGGAGCACTTGCTGGAGGAGGAGTCCGCGTGAATGGATTACTGCTGGTACGATGTGGTAGACCATGTGCGGCGGGCGGCGCGGACACGGCGCGTGGGGCATACGGGCACGCTTGATCCTGGCGCCACTGGGCTGCTGATCCTATGCGTGGGTACAGCAACACGTCTTTCTGAGCACCTCACGGGCCTGGACAAGACGTATGAAGGCACGATGCGGCTGGGCGTCACCACGGATTCGTTTGATATGGATGGCAAGGTCCTGGAAGAGCGGCCCGTTCCCGAATTGGCGCTGCGGGACATACAGGAAAAGTGCGATGCCTTCGTTGGCGATATTCTGCAAATCCCGCCGATGATCAGCGCGGTGAAGGTGGGCGGCGAGCGCCTGTACAAAATGGCGCGCAAAGGGGAAGTGGTCGAGCGTGAGCCGCGGCCGGTGACCGTGTATGAGTTCTCGGTGCAGTCGGTGACGCTGCCGGACGTGGAGGTGCGTGTCCGGTGCAGCCGCGGCACCTATGTGCGCAGCCTCTGTCATGATGTTGGCCAGGCCCTGGGGTGCGGGGCGATTCTGGCCTCTTTGCGGAGGACAGAGGTCGGGCGGTTTCAAGTGAAAGACGCCGCGCCGTTGACGGCGTTGAGCGATGTGGCCAGCGTGGAGGAACGGCTCCTTTCCATGGACGAAGCCCTGGATTTGCCGCAGGTGATCGTGAACCGGCTGGGGCGCGACGCCGTGCGCTCGGGAGGGAAGTTGACGGTGGCGGAGTTACGGGGGCAGTGCCCGGTGCGCGAGGGGTGGGTGCAGGTGAAGAGTGAACAGGGAGAATTGCTCGCGCTTGCCACGGTGGAGCGTTCCGCGCTGGGGGTTTTGGTGCAGCCAAGGCGGGTCTTCACCCAATAGTGGGAAGAATAGGAAGCATGGGAGGAATGGGAAGTATGAGCCAGGAGCAGTCATGCCGGGTGTTGCATTGGCTGTTCGTTTCATTCTTCCCATGATTCCCCAGCCTCCCATTCGGGTTGATCGGAAACGGGGCAAGGGGTCATATACTCCATGAGAGTCATCGAAGACGTCAGAAGCACGGCGGAGGTGTTCCCCAACGTGGTCCTGACTGTTGGCAGTTTTGACGGTGTGCATCTGGGGCACCAGCGCATTTTGCGCCGCCTGGTCGAGCACGCACGCGCCATTCACGGGACCGCGGCGCTCATGACGCTGGATCCACACCCCCGTCAGTTCTTTTCCCCGCGGCACGCCCCAAATATCCTCACCGGATCGGAGAAGAAGCGGGCGCTGCTGGCCGGGAATGGGGTCGAAGTGCTGTACGTGCTGCCCTTCAATGCCGAAGTGGCAAACCTTGATCGGGAGCACTTCTTGCATGAGATTGTATTGCGGCGTTGCCGTGCCGTGCGGCTTATCGTGGGGCATGACTTCGCCTTCGGAAAGGACGCCGCGGGCAATCATACATATCTGGAGGCGATGGCGCCCCGGCTGGGGTTTGCGATCGAGCAGGTCCCGCCGCTGGTGGTGGAGGGTGAACGCGTGAGCAGCACGCTCATCCGCGAGTACATCCTGCAGGGCGACCTCGATCACGTGGAGCGTTTCCTGGGTCGCAAGTATTCCATTGTTGGGGAGGTGAAGCGGGGCCGCGGCATGGGCGCGAAGCTCGGTTATCCAACGGCCAATATCGAGCCTGGCAATTATGCTGTCCCGGTACATGGGGTGTATATTGCAGAGGCGCTGCTGGACGGCAAACGATACCAGGCCGCAGTGAACATCGGCATTGCCCCCACTATCCGGCATGAAGATATCATGGTGGAAGCGTTCCTCCTGGGATTCAATGAGGACATCGTGGGCAAGCAGCTTGAAGTGATTTTCCACCGGCGGCTTCGGCCGGAATTGAAGTTCAATTCCCTGCCGGATTTGATTGCGGCCATCGGCCGGGACGTCGAGGCTGTTCGCGCCTATTTTTTGCAGGAAAGCAAGAGTTAAGCGGCCCGAGGAGGTGTCACCAAGGCCCCTTGAGGCCGGTCAAACCGTGGAAGTTACTTGACGCGGCTGGGGGATTTCCCCGTGTGAGATGAAGAAATCTATGATTTTAGCGAAAGTCGTCAGCCAAGGGAGCAGGGGCCGGAGCGTATCCCTCACCGTCAGTGGTCTGCTGCTGGGCAGCCTGTTGTGGGTGGGGGGGTGTTCCACCACGGGCGCGCGTGAAGCGGCGGACAAGGCCACTTATAACATAATCGCCGAGAAAAGCCCGGCCGTCCCCGGGATGGTGCCGGAGTTTTCGGTCGAGCAAGATCAAAGCGTCGAGCCTTTGTCAGGTTTGCCGGTTCAAGATACCGCAGACGAGGCCCTGGGTGAGGCGGCGCAGGCGGAGGTGGGCGCGAGCGTTATTAGTTTGGAAAGGGCGCTTGAATTAGCTTTCACCCGTAATCGGACGTACCAAAACCAGAAAGAGGCGCTTTACCTCGAGGCGCTTGGCTTGACGCTGGGTCGTCACCAGTACGATCCCATCTTCGCGGCGGGCGGCGGCGTGAACAGTGTATCGTCGGTGACGGAGGAAACCGTCGCCTCTGACTTTTCCCGCCACCTCGGCAATGCCCGCCAGATCGCCCAAGGAATCGAAATGGTCACCGGGACGCCGGCCGCGCTGTTGAATGCCTATGCGGACGTGGTGGAGCAGGCGGGGGTGGTCGCAAATGTTGATGCCACGAAGGTGGACCTCAATCGTGAGCACGACGCCTCGGGCAATGTCACTGGAGGCGTCGACCTGTTGCTGAAGGGTGGCGGGCGTATCGCGCTGGCGCTCACGTCGAATTTCTTCCGGTTCCTGACGGGCGACCCGCGCACGGCCACCGCTTCCATTCTCAGCGCGACCTTTACACAACCACTGTTGCGCGGCGCGGGTGCGGACATTGCGGCGGAACAATTGACCCAGGCGGAGCGCAACGTACTGTACCGGATTCGCGATTTCACCCGGTTCCGCCAGGAATTCGCGGTGCAGGTGTGCTCTAATTACTACAGTGTTCTGCAGGATCGCGATATTGTCGAAAATGCCTGGCGCAGTTATCAGAACTTTGAGAAGAGCGTGGAGCGCGAGCGGGCTTTCGCGGAGGAAGGCCGCCACACGCTGGCGGACCTTGGCCGTATCGAACAGGCCCAATTAAGCAATGAAACGTCCTGGATTAATGCGATCCGCCGTTACAAGGAAAGCATGGATCAATTCAAGATCCTTCTTGGTCTCTCGACCGATGCGCACGTCATGCTGGACAAGGCGGAATTGGAGCAACTGCATCAGGAAGGGTTGCAACACCCGAAGATCCCGGTGGAAGACGCGATCGAGGTGGCGTTGGCTTCACGTCTCGATTTTGAGAATACCAAGGGCGTGACGGAAGACACCGTGCGGCAGATGAAAGTGGCGAAGAACGCCCTGAAAGCGGATGTGAACCTGGTGCTGAGCAGCCAGGTGCACAGCACCGGGGAGGACAATTTCCAGAGTCTGGATTTTGATCGCGCCGAGTTTGGTGGCGGCCTGGACATCGATTTGCCGATTGAGCGGATGGCGGAGCGGAACAACTATCGGGCCGCGTTAATCGCGCACGAGCGGGCCATACGGGATGAGAGCCTGGCCACTGATAACGTAAAATTTGACGTGCGCGCAGCGTGGCGCAACCTGGATCAAGCACTGCGAAACTATCAGACCGCGCAGCGCAGCGTCGATTTGAACCAACGGCGCGTCGAGGAACAAGAATTGCGCGCAGACTTGGGACGCGCTCTGGCCATCGATCAGGTTGACGCGCAAAACGCCTTGACGGGGGCCCAGAATGATTTGACTGCGGCGTTGGTCAATCACACGATCGCCCGGTTAGAGTTCTGGCGCGACATGGGCATCTTGTATATTAAGAAAGACGGCCAGTGGGAAGAGGTCAAGGACGGGTTTGTGGTCCTTCCCGCGGCAGAGAAGGTCCAGGAGCAGGTGAAGCCTGGGTTGGATGCTCCATCCACGACGCCAGGGGCGCCTGGGGATGATGATCCAGCTTTGGGAACGGGGCAGGACGCCCCGGCCCCGGAGGCGGGGACGCCCGGTAATTCGTGAGAGGAGACATTCGATGACCTCCAAGATTCTTGCCGCCAATGCTCCCGGACGGCAGCGGTCTCGCCGAATCAAGTGGGGCATTCGTATTCTGGTCCCGGTTGTGCTCGTGGGCGCCATGATCTACTTCTTTGGTGGAGACGAGGGCGCCCAACTTTCCGAGGGCACTACCTTCACCGTGACGCGCGGGCCACTGGAAATTGTGGTGCTCGAGGGCGGCAGCATCGAGTCCGAAGAATCGGAAGAGATCAAGTCCGAAGTCGAGGGCCAGACAAAGATCCTGACGCTGGTGGAGGAGGGCATCACCGTCACGCCCGAAGACGTGTCTGCGGGCAAGGTCCTGGTGGAACTGGACTCGAAAGAACTTCAGGACAAGCTGGTCGAGGAGAAACTCCAGTACCAGAACGCGCTCGCGACGTTTACGGAAGCCAAGGAGCAATACGGCATCCAGGTCAACCAGAACGAGAGCGACATCAAGGCGGCGGAATTGGAGGTGAAGTTTGCGCGGATGGATCTTGAGAAGTACCTCGGCGTGCAACTCGCTCAGGAGGTTGTCGGCCAGATCCAAAGCCGGCCGGTCGCCGTGACCACGCCCGTGGAAGCCGGCAGTGAAGCGGAGCGGGTCCAGGCGGCAACGGCCCCGCCCCAACCGGAAGGGGCCGTGCCCGTCCCGGACACCGTGGCCAAAGTCGCGCCCGAACCAGGGCAGGACGCGCCGGCATCGCCCATTGAAGTGGAGTCCACGTTTATTTCACGCCCGGAAATAGACTTCACACAGTATGCGGAC
>JACPGD010000530.1 GCA_016182645.1 Candidatus Hydrogenedentota bacterium
CGAGCGGAAATCGGGCAATGCGGCGCCCCTCGAGACGGTTGGTGGCAGTTTGCTCGCCTTCCGTGGGGAGCACGTGCTGGCCGTGTTGTCCGGACCGGCATTGTGGGACGAAAGCGGTTTGGAAAAAGGCGCCGCCGTTTACCATTTTGACCTTGCCCCCGGCGAAAGCGCGCAGGTGTTCGCCGTCCTCCCGGCCTTTCCCGCAACCGCGCAGGATGTTGCTCGGTTTTCGGAGCCAGCCGCCTCGCTGGACAGGGTGATGGCTTATTGGCAGGAAGTGTTGGCGCCGATGACGCAGATCGAGACACCGGATCCGCTGCTGAACAATATTGTCCGTGCTTCTCAGGTGCACTGCCTGCTGGCGGCGCGCAACGAGGAGCGGGGTAAATACGTCGCCGCCTACATCTCCGCCGACCGCTACGGGCCGCTGGAGAGCGAAGCGCACTCGGTGATTCGCGGCATGGATCTCCTGGGCGCGCAGGAGTACGCGCGCCGCGCGCTCGAATACTTCGTGAAACGCTATGCGCCGGAAGTCCATCTCACCACCGGTTACACGCTCATGGGCACCGGCTGGCACCTGTGGACGCTGGCCGAGCATTTCCAGCGCACGGGGGACACCGCTTGGCTGGCGGCTATCGCCCCAGATGTGGCGCGCGCCTGTGGTTGGGTGGCCCGGGAATGTGAGAAAACCAAGGTGAACGACGCCCGCGGCGCACCACTGCCGGAGTACGGGCTCGTGCCGCCGGGCGTGGCCGCTGATTGGAACCGCTTTGCCTATCGTTTCATTCAGGAGGGGCACTACTATGCGGGCCTGGCCCAGGCGGCCGCCGCGCTCGCGGCCGTGGGGCATCCGGACGCCCCAGCGTTGGAGCAAGCGGCAGCAGCATTGCGCGGCAACGTCCAGCGCGCCTACCGCCTCACGCAGGATAACTCGCCGGTGCTGCCGCTCGCGGACGGGACCTGGGTCCGGCCTTACCCCGGCATGCTGAATTGTTTCGGCCGCATTGAAGATATGATTCCTGGCGAAGACGCGAACCGGAGTTGGGCGTATGATGTCGAATTGGGCGCGCATCACCTGGCGCTGCTCGGCGTGCTCGATCCCCAGAGCCGCGAAGTGGGGGACATGCTCGACCACATGGAAGACTTTTGGTTCCTGCACTCGGGCATGGGCGACTATCCGGAAGAGCGCAACCGCGCGGACTGGTTCAATCTGGGTGGGTGGGCGAAGATCCAGCCTTACTACGCGCGCAACGCCGAACTGTACGCCTTACGCGACGACATCAAGCCCTTCATTCGCTCCTACTTCAACACCATTCCGACGCTGCTGAGTCTGGAGAACCTTTCTTTCTGGGAGCACTTCCATAACATGGGCGGCTGGAACAAGACCCATGAAACCGGCTATTTCCTCGCGCAGACGCGGACTATGTTTGTGATGGAGCGCGGGAACGAACTCTGGCTGGCGCTCTTTGTGCCCGAACAGTGGTTTGGCCCCGGCCAGCGTGTCAGCGTCCAACAGGCGCCCACGACGTTTGGAGCCGTGGGTTTTGCGCTGATGACGGACGCCACGGGAAAGGAATTGAGCGCCGAAATCAGTCCCCCAGCAACTTCTGGCGGCCGGCCGGGCGAGCGTACTCGCAAGCCGGTTGAAGCGATTGTCCTGCGGCTCCGTCCCCTGGGGCAGCATGCGCCCCGGGACATTCAAGTGGCGGGCGCCGAAGTACTGCGCATCGACCAGGCGACGGCCACCGTCCACTTGAAACCGGGCAGTGATTTAATCACCCTGCGGGTGACTCTGTGAGGGTCCCCGGGCGAAAGTGGCGGTCCACCCCGGCGCAGTGGCGCTCCTGGCAACACTGTTGGTAGTCTTGTCCCTCCGGCGGTAGAAGTAGGCGCGCTTTCGCCGAAAGCGCGCCTTGGGAACATGCTGGCATCGATGATTGCCACGTGTGCCGCAAGTGAGACACTTCCCGCCAGCGTTGGAAAGGAGCCTCCGTGCGATTCAAGACACAGTGTATTCATGCCGGGCAGGAACCGGACCCGCTGCATGGCGCGGTGATGACGCCCGTCTACCAAACCTCCACGTTTGCCTTTAAAAGTGCGGATGAACCGCGGGAATTCGACTATTCGCGCTCGGGAAACCCGACGCGCAAGGCGCTCGAGGAGTGCTTGGCGGCCTTGGAGCACGGCGTGCGCGGCTTCGCCTTTGCCAGTGGCATGGCGGCGGAGTCCACGCTGATGATGCTTTACTCCAGCGGCGACCACGTGATCATGAGCGACCAGGTGTATGGCGGGACATACCGCCTCATGATGAACGTGATTCGATCGAAAGGCATCGACGTCGACTTGGTGGATCTGAATGACCTTGACGCAATACGCGGCGCTATTCGGCCCAACACGAAATTAATTTGGATAGAAACTCCGACAAATCCCCTGATGAAAGTGGTGGATCTGGCCGCGCTGGCCGCGCTGGCGCGGGAGCGTGGGATTCAGACCATTTGCGACAACACCTTTCTTTCACCTTATTTTCAGAATCCGCTCGATTTCGGGATGGATATCGTTGTGCACTCCACGACCAAGTACCTCAACGGCCACAGCGACGTTGTGGGGGGCGCCGCCGTCGTTAGCGATCCTGAATTGGGCGAAAGGGTTTACTACCTGCAAAACGCCGTGGGTGCGGTGCCGGGTCCTTGGGATTGCTTCCTGGTGCTCCGCGGGATCAAGACGCTGGCCTTGCGGATGGAGGAACATCAGAAGAACGGGTTGGCCGTGGCCCGGTGGCTGGAAGACCACCCCCAGGTGGAACGCGTTCTGCATCCGGGGCTGGAGAGTCATCCGCAGCATGCCTTGGCACAACGGCAAAGCCGAGGGAACAGCAGCACGTTTTCTTTCTACCTGCACGGGGGAGTAAAAGCGGCCCATGCGTTGTTGAATGGGCTACGATTGTTCTCTCAGGCCGTCTCGCTGGGAGGGGTCGAGTCACTGATCGAGTATCCCTGGACGATGACGCACGCGGCCTTGCCGGAGGGAGCGCGTCGCGAGATGGGCATAGCGGAAAACCTGGTGCGCATCTCGGTGGGTCTAGAGGACGTCGCGGATCTGGTGGAGGATCTGGAGCAAGCGCTAGCCGGGTGTACTGCGTAACTGTTGCTTAGTGCAAAAAATGCGCGCCGCCGCGTGTGCGGCTTGCGTTTGCATACAGATCCGAACGCGTGTTGACGTCTGTTTTCGTTGGCATTTTTTTCAGGCTTCTGGTAAACTTGCACCACAATTTGCTTGGAGTCGTCTGGCTGGTTTTCCCCGCACATTTCCCCTATTTATTGGAGAGTTTTCATGGAAAAGCATAAAAGCAGGTCTGAATTCGTCTCATTGCTGGCCTTCCTGGTCGCTTTTGTCCTCGTTTTCACCAATGGATTTTCCCAACGAATTTTCGCCCAGGAAGAATCGGAAGATGTGTATCAGCAGATTGAGCCTGTTGGCGACGTATTGGACAAGATCCAAACGGACTACGTGATGCGGGCCGATCTGGACAAATTGGTTCAGGGGGCGCTCATTGGCATCATGAGCTCTTTGGATCGGCACAGTTCGTTTATCAATGCCCAAGATCTCGAGACGATGCGGGAAGACACCAAGGGTGAATTCTTCGGCATTGGGGTGTCCATCAAGCCGGACGATAACAACAATATTATGGTCTTCGCGCCGATCGAGGGATCTCCTGCCGCTGAGGCCGGCCTGCTCCCGGGCGACCTCATTATTGCCATCGATGGGATTTCAACGGAAGGCATGACGACGGCCGATGCGGCCGATAAGATTCGCGGGCCCAAGGGGACCCCGGTCAAACTGACGCTGCTGCGAAAGAAAAACGGTGGCGGCGAACCGGACATCCTGGAAGTGTCGGTGAAGCGGGACAAAGTCCCTCTGGAAAGCGTCAAAGAAGCCCGCATTCTGGATGGCGGTATTGGTTACATGCGCATCAGCGACTTCAAAGAGAACACGGCCGGGGACATGAAAGAGCGGTTGAAGAAGTTTGTCGATCAGGGGATGCGCGCCTTCATCCTGGATCTGCGCTGGAACCCGGGCGGCTTGCTGAATGCCAGCAAGGAAGTCTCGGAACTGTTTCTGCCGAAGGGCTCGCTCGTGACCTATACGAAAGGACGCGAGCGTGACGAGCACCGGAAGAACCCGGATGATATGGAACTGTACACGGAAGACCGGCCCGTGCTTCCGCCGGAGATGCCCATCGTTGTGCTCGTGAACGAGAGCACGGCCAGCTCGTCGGAAATCGTGACGGGCGCGCTTCAATACCATCAGCGGGGGTTAATCCTGGGCGAGAAGACCTTTGGCAAGGGTAGCGTCCAGACCATCATTCCCCTGGTAAAGCCGGTCAGCACGGCGCTGCGCCTGACGACGGCCCTGTACTACACGCCGGCAGATGTTACGATCAACCATCAGGGAATCCTGCCGGATCTGGAAGTGCCCATGAGCATCGAGGAAGAGCGGGAACTCTGGGTCCAGTTGGTCACCTCGGCGGCGGAAGATCCCGCACGCACGCACGAACAGAACCATGGCAGCATCACCAATGGCGTCCATGAGCAGCCAGCCAAATCTCAGGAGAAACTGGCGCGGGAAGAAGCGCTGCTGGTGCAGATCCAGGATGAGTTCGGCGCCGAGGCGGCGGATGCGCTTCGGGAGTATGTGAAGGGCGAAGAGAAGAAGCAGGCGACGATTGAAGACACCCAATTGGAGCGGGCCGTGGCCATCCTTCGGGAAGACTCGGTCTGGGAACACTTGATTCAGAAGTACCACCGGGACGTGCATGAAACACAGGTGGCGGCCGATGTGACCAGCGAGCGCAGCGAAGAAGAACGTCTCCTGGTGATCGAAGCCTCGGTCCAAGGCGAGGAGCAGGCGCCCGCGCCCACATCGAAGGATGAATCGGCGCCCAAGGGCGAAGAGAAGCCTGCTCCGGCGCCGTCTCTGTAGATAGAAACCATGCGAAGTGATCAACGAACACCGGACGCTTTGCGTCCGGTTTCTATTGAGCGGCACTACGTCAAGCATGCGCCGGGGGCCGTGCTGGTGGCCTTTGGCGATACAAAGGTCGTTTGCACGGCCACCTACGATCCGCGTTTGCCCGCCTGGCTCAAAGCTGGTGGTCAGGGGTGGCTCACCGCCGAGTATGCCATGCTGCCGGCAGCCACCCAGACTCGAGGCAGCCGCGACGCCGTGAAGAAAGGCCGGGCGCTCGAAATCAGCCGGCTCATTGGGCGTTCACTTCGGTCCGTGGTGGACTTAGTCGCGGTGGGGGAGTGTCAAATCACCATTGACTGCGACGTGATCCAGGCTGATGGCGGCACGCGCACCGCGGCGATAACAGGGGCCTACGTGGCGTTGCACGACGCCCTGCACTGGGCCGTTGAACAGGGTAACATTGCTCGCATGCCCTTGCTCACCACTTGCGCGGCCGTCAGCGTCGGCATGGTGAAGGGCACGCCGATGCTCGACCTCAACTATGAAGAGGACGCGTGCGCTGAAGTGGACATGAACGTGGTCATGAATGGGCGCGGCGAACTGATAGAGGTGCAGGGCACGGCGGAGAAGAAACCCTTCCAGCGGGAGACCCTCTTGAAGCTGCTCGACCTCGGCCAACAGGGCATCGCCGAACTGACCCGCATCCAGCAGGCTGTTCTGAAGGACCCGTAGCGGAAGCCCGCATGGGTCCTTGTGCAAACAAGAACCTGGGGCGCCATGCGCCAGCCGATTTGGCCTGGGAATGTCGCTCGAGTTCGATCGACCAAGCGGAATGGAACCATGTTTCAGACTCTGCTCATAGGAAGCTCGAATCGCGACAAGGCCGTGGAGTTGGCAAGCTTGCTGGCGGGGTTGCCGTGGCAGGTCGTTTCGCTGGCGGATCATCCACCCGTGCCCGAACCGGAAGAGAATGGCGCCACTTTCGCCGAGAATGCCGTACTGAAAGCGCGGTACTATTGCGATGCGTTCAAGGTGGCCGCGGTGGCGGACGATTCGGGGCTCGTGGTGGACAAGCTTGGCGGCGCACCCGGTGTTTTCTCCGCCCGCTACGCGGGCCCTGCCTGCACCTATGCCGACAATAACCGGAAGCTTCTCCAGGAACTCGCCGATACGCCCTGGCATGAGCGCACGGCGCGCTTTGTCTGCTGCGCCGCGTTTGTGACATCCTCGGGAGAAACCCACACGGAACTGGGAATGGTCGAGGGACACATCGCGGCGGTGGCGGAGGGCGGCAACGGCTTCGGCTACGATCCGCTTTTTGTACCGCTTGGATTCGATCAGACATTTGGGCAAATGGCCCCCGCGCGGAAGCACGAACTCAGCCACCGCGGGCAGGCCTTTCGGAAATTGCGTGCGTACTTGGAAACGCAGGTGTGAACGCGCGCAGGCCCAGAAGGATGAATAGGACGTAGGATATCAAGAGTTCGTTCACGCTTGGCGGCAAGCAAGAACGAAGAGGAGGGGCGCCGGGTGTGAAGATTCTTCCGGCGAGTGACGCAGGAATCAGGGAAGCCGTGGCGGCGTTGCGGCGCGGCGCGGTGGTGGGGTACCCGACGGAAACGGTGTACGGCCTGGCGGTGGATCCGTTTTCGGAGCGGGCGCTCGAGGCGTTGTACCGCGTGAAGGGCCGCGATCCGCGGCAGCCCGTACTGCTGATCGTTGCGGATGAATCACAGCTTGGTTCCCTGACGAGCGAAGTGTCTCCCGAGGCCCGGCGGCTGATCCAGGCATTCTGGCCTGGTTCGCTGTCTCTGTTGCTGCCGCCTGCGGCCGAAGTGCCCGCCACCCTGTTGGGGCCCGAGGGAAAGGTCTGCGTGCGCTGTCCCGGCGCGCCGATTGCCCGGGCGCTCTGCGCCGCGTTCAGCGGACCGCTTACGTCCACCTCTGCGAACCTTTCGGGGGCGCCGGCCGCGCGGACGGCGCGAGCAGCGTTGCTTCCGGGCGTGGCGCTGGTGCTCGATGGCGGAACATTGCCGGAGAGCGCGCCATCCACCGTAGTCGATCCGGATTCGGGCGAAGTGCTGCGGGAAGGGGCCACGCCGGTCACTGCACTCGCCGCGCTGTATCCGGGGCTTCGAGCGAAGAAAAAGTCTTGAATCTAGAAAAAGCGTTTGAATCGCAGATTACGCAGATATTCGCAGATGTGCATGGACTTTTTTGTCCGGTAGGGTGAAGTCATCTCGGCGGAGCAATGGATTGAATTCCGATCCACAAATAATCGCGTCAATTCATGCGTTTTCAAGATGATAACTGTCATTTGCATCTGCGCACATCGGCGTTATCCGCGATTGGACTGCTGTTTTTCAGGTTGAAATTCGCCGCACTTCAGGTATGATAGATAGAGAGGTTACCTTGGCGTGGTGACCCTATCGAGGATGCCGTTGTATGCGTAAATTCTTCTTTCGTAAGTGCTTAGTCATATGCGTGGCAGCACTGCCCGCCTTTGGCGGAGATTTGGTGGGGAAGATCGAGGCCGGGCCAGTGCCGCCGGAGGGGTCGCCGTCGAAAGATGCGCCCAGCCCCCCTGCGGTGGCGTGGATCGAGGGCGTACCGGAGAAGCCCTCTTTCTCCATGCGGACGCTGACCATCTCGCAACGGGGAGCGCAATTCGATCCGCAATTTCTCGTTGCCGTCGTGGGGGAAACGCTGGCGATGCCAAACGACGACAACATTGCGCACAATGTGTTTTCTTATTCGGAGGCCAAGCAGTTCAATCTTGGCGTGTACCCGAAGGGCGAGTCAAAATCGGTGGTCCTCGACAAGCCGGGCAAATTGGACATGTTTTGTTCGATTCACCGCCACATGCACGCCACCGTGATTATTGTACCCACGAGTTGGTACGCGGAGCCGGATGCGGAAGGCAATTTTGCCGTGCGCGAAATCCCGGCCGGTTCCTACACGCTCAAAATATGGCGTGAAGGGAGCAAAGACTTCGCCAAGGAAATCAGCATCCCGGCGGAGGGCGAGGCGCATGAAGCGATCAAGCTGGAACCAGCCGCCGAATAGCGGTGTGTGTTGAGGTTCGTATGACGGGCCTGTCGGCCATACTTGTTGTTGTCCAGACGATTGCGGGGGCCGAGGCCCCGCCCGCTCCGCCCCCTTTTACTGTGGAGATGCTGGATGCACTGCCGCAGTTGCCGGGCGAGATTGGGCCGCTTCCCAAGCTGGCGCCCTCCGGCGAATCGCCTGGTTCAGACCCGGTCGCGGAGTTGGGCAAGCTGTTGTTCTTTGACAAGCGTTTTTCCCCCGAGGGAACAATGGGCTGCGCCACGTGTCACGTGCCTGCCTTGGCCTTTGGGGACGGGCAGCCGACAGCTTCCGGACGAGACGGGAAACCCTTGCCGCGGCATTCGCCCACGCTGCTCAATATTGCATTCAACACCGTGTTCTTCTGGGACGGGCGGGCAGCCAGCCTGGAAGAGCAGGCGCGCATGCCGCTGATGGATACTCATGAGATCGGCATGGCGAGCGAAGAAGCGCTGAATGCGAGGCTGCAGGAGTTGCCGGAGTATCCGCCGCTGTTCCGCCAGGTATTCAATGCCCCGCCCAATACCAATGACGCCTACACGGCCCTTGCCGTGTTCGAGCGAACGCTCGTGACCCCGAACGCGCGCTTCGACTTGTACGCCCAAGGACAGAAAGACGCGCTTACAGGGGAGGAGAAGCAGGGACTGATCGTGTTCATCGGCAAGGGATCCTGCACGCAATGCCACCTGGGACCGAATCTTACGGACAATAAGTTTCACAACCTTGGCGTGTCGCCGGGGGAACCGGAGACGGCGGACCCCGGCCGGTTCCGCATCACGCACGAAGAGGAGGACCGGGCTGCGTTCAAGACACCCACCCTGCGCAACATCGCCGTGACGCCGCCCTACATGCACGACGGCAGCCAAGTCACGCTGGAAGAGGTGGTCGAGTTTTACGACAAGGGCGGCGGGACTTCACCGGGGAAATCACCGCTCATTTTTCCGCTGAACTTGAGCGCGGAAGAGAAGGTCAATCTTGTGGCTTTCCTGCGGACGCTGACAGGCGAGATACCCGACGTGGCGCCGCCGGACATTTTCAAGAACGACCCGTCCTATCGCGTGGCCACGGCGCCCGCGGGCACGGAAATGAACTACGTGCCCGCGCTTCCCGCGCAAATCTCGACCCTGGCGGAACTCATGGCCCAGGGGCTGCACGAACAATTTACCGCACTCGGTTTCTCGGTGTGGCACAGCCGGCCCTACACGGAAAACCGGCGCGCCATGGCCAAGACGGCGGCGAAGCGTCTGGCCGAATTCGCGCCGCGGGTCAAGCAATTTGAACCCACGGGACTGGAAGGCGCCGACCACGAGCTGTTCACGGCGACGGCGGGCAAGCTTGAAGCGCGCACGGCCTCGCTCGCGAAATCCGCTGAATTTGGCACGTTGAGTGAAATCCGGCACCTTTTTACGCAGGTGGAAGGGTTGTGTCTGACCTGCCATCAACGTTTCAGGCCGGACCTGGTCTGGGTGGAGGCGCCACCCGCCACAGCCGCTGCGGACCAGCCGGCGGACAATAGCTCCGTCAGCCCATGAAAGAAGCACCGGACATGCCTGGGCCGGGGACGCACATCAGGACCCGTCTACTGCGGTCCTATCTTGCGGTGCTTCTTCTGGGCATCGGCGCGTTGCTGATCGCGCTGTTCTCGATTTTTTATTTGCGAGCGAGCGTCTCGCACGTTGCCCACCGGCACGGGCCGGTGGCGCTCGCCGCTCTTCAATGCCTCACAGGCGTCGAGAGTTCGCTTTCTTTGTTGCAAGGCTGGGTGCTCTTGGGCAGTGACGAATACCGGGCCCGCCGCGCGGCCACCTGGAACGAATCGATTCGGCCCAGTCTCCAGATCCTGCTCAATATTTCACAACGGACGGGGGAACGCGCGGCAGCCATGGCCGCCCTGGCCGCATCCCTGGATAACCTGGAGCATGTCCAAAAGGAGATCGAACAGATCGCGCACACGCCCGAAAACGAGCCGGCGCGCAAGCTCATGAATGATCAGATCCGCCCATTCGTGGATGCCATCAAGTCCGATGTTTTTTCGATGCAGATGGAAGAGCGGGCCATCACAGATCCGAGTTTTGCACGTCGCAATCTGTTGGGACAGATCAGCGACGTTAATGGCGGGGTGATGCTGTGCGAGACGGCCCTGCGGGACTATCTGCTCACGGCCGAAGAAGTCGATCGCATGATGTTCCGCTTTCAATTCGATGCGGCCAGACAGTCCCTGGAGGCGGTGGGCGCCGCGCCCGAGCTGTTGACGCCGCGCCAGGCGGAACTCTTGGCCACAATTCGCAGTTCCCTGGAGCACTACGCGGACCTGGGGACCAAAGCCATTCAACTGCGTGGTCGGCAGGACTGGAATATTGCCTTGTACAAGATGGACGCCGAGATGGGCGTGCACGCGCGGCAGACCATCGAAACACTCGAGGCGCTGTCGGAGGAGGAAAGCGGCGCCATGCTGGCCGAGTCCGCAAGGGCGGACCAAGCGAGCACGGCCACGCTCCTTCTGGTGATAGGCTTGGTCCTGCTGATGGTGATTCTGGGCGCCTACTGGGCCAGGCGCAATGCGGACCGGATTTCACAGCCGATCCACGTGCTCTCGGACGCCACCCATCAATTCGCGGAGGGCCGGTTACACGAAGATGTGCCGGTGTTGCAGGACGACGAGATCGGCCAGTTGACGGCGGCCTTCAATACCATGCGGGCGACGCTGGAGCGCCGGCAACAGCAATTGGAGGAAGCGCGTGACGCCGCGGAGGAAGCGACCCGCGCCAAGAGCGCGTTTCTGGCCAACATGAGCCACGAGATTCGCACGCCGATGAACGGCGTGATTGGGATGGTGGATCTGATGAACGAGACCCAGCTCTCGGGCGAGCAACGGGACTTCCTCGATACAATCCGGGAGAGCGCCTATGCGCTGCTCACCGTGATCAATGATGTGCTCGATTTCAGCAAGATTGAAGCGGGGAAACTGGAACTCGAAAACATTGATTTTGAATTGCGCTCCACGATCGAACGGTCCGTGGAACTGCTCGCGGAGCGCGCCCACGCGAAAGGACTCGAGTTGACTTGTCTGGTTCATGCGGACGTGCCCCAGTATGTCGTGGGTGATCCGGGCCGGTTGCGTCAAGTTTTGCTCAACTTGTTGAGCAATGCCGTGAAATTTACTCCCGCCGGCGAAATCAATGTCATGGTTTCGTCCGAGGGGACGCGCGGCGGGCGCGCCATGGTCCGGGTTGAGGTCCAAGACACCGGAATCGGCATTCCGGAGGCCGCGCAAGGACTGGTGTTCGAGTCCTTCGCGCAGGCGGATGCATCAACAACGCGCAAGTA
>JACPGD010000523.1 GCA_016182645.1 Candidatus Hydrogenedentota bacterium
GAAGGTGAGGGAGAGGAACAGACGGGGTCTGTAAAGGTCAGATTGCTCCCGGCGGAAGCGAGGGCCGGTGGCGCGAGATGGTCGTTGGACCACACTTATCCTTTGCATGTGAGTCACGAAACCGTTGCAGGGGTCCCGGTCGGTTCTCACGTTGTAGGCAGCTCGAATCTCGCTGACTGGGTCAAACCCCAAGACGTCACTATTACGGTTGTCGCCAACGAAACAGTTGAAATTGCACTCGATTACGTCAGGCCCTCCACGGAAGCGGAAGCTTGTCCAGAAGGTAGTCTGTTCTCTCAAAGGCCCAATCTCTTTGGAGAGTCTCCCCAGTTTGAATCCAGCCAGTGTTCTTCTGGTGCGCGAGTAACAGAGCATTTCGCTGGGGAATTGTTGACCATCGGCCGGATCCGCTGGTGGGGACACCTCGATACCTGTCCGGCGTGTGATTACCTCAGATCCCCATTCGAAGTCACCTTTTATGCAGAAGAGGGAGGTCTTCCTGGGCCGATCGTCGCGGGGCCATACCCTGTCACAGCATTGGTGGAAAAGACCAAGTACGAGGTAGGTAGCCGAGTTCGGCTGTTTGAGTCTGAACTCCCGGAAGCTGTCGCGCTGGAGCGAGGCTGGATCAGCATCGCCAGTTGCGCGCAGCCTGAAGCCCAATTTGAATGGCTCACCTCGCTCGAAGGCGACAAGAAGTCGGCAATCGATCTGGGGACTGGTTTCCAGGCGTCAACGCTTGATTACTCCCTCTGCCTGCTGCCCGTGATCGCCGGAGAAGGCGAGGGCGAAGGCAAGCCTGGCTTGACCGAATGTCCCGAAGGGACAATGTTTGGACAACCGCCAGCGATTCGTACTGGAACGCCGGGGGTCTTTTATGATCCGGCCTGCGCCGACTGTGAAGCCCTGGAGTATTTTCAAGATGTCACCGAGCCGGTTAGAACAATCACCTGGTGGGGATTGGAGCCGGCAGAGAACACCAATGGAGCGCAAGTTTCAACATTCACTCTCAAGATTGATGATTTGCTCTCTCGGTTGATTGACTCCTATCCAGGGGATAATCTGACGGTGATCCCGGAACGAACCCCGACGGGTGAATTCATAGAGTACGAGGCCGATTCAGGATCATCCCGATCTCTGCTGCCGGTATACAGGTACCAAATCGGCATGATTCGACCGAAGACTTTTTCCTCCGGCAGAGGATATATTGGAATCCATGCGCCTGGATTCGTCTGGCTGTATGCGGACAATGGCCTGGATGGCTTACATTTCGCCTTTCCCGCTTGGGAATCGCCCGACTCTCTGGTTGAACGAGATCTAAGCTTTTGTTTGAGTGCAAATCTGGGGAGTAGCGGCGAGGGGGAGGGCGAAGGGGAGGTGCGACAATTCAGCGCTTATTATGTCATGCCTGAAGGAATCGACATTTATTCCCAGACTGAGGATGGGAGTGAGGATGTCAGAGTTCTTGTTGTAGGCGACTTCGATGTCCCGTACGATCCCGGTTCGTTACGTGTCTGTTTGGCAAGCATTGGGATGCTTGATCCAGTGCTCGCATCGCAAAATCTCCCGGATGTTGTAAGCGCCAACAGGATCGAATTCACTCTAAATGTCTACCATGGCCTGTGCAGGAACTCCGGTCTATTCGTTGCTGCGGCGCACGACGGATCTTGGGTCCTTTCCAATGTCCTGGACTTCGGAGCATGCTTGTACACCTATGAACCCCCTCGCTCTATTTTTAAAGACGATGTGATTGATCCAACCGCCGATACTACGATTTATGAAGGCACGGAATGCGCCGGGAGCAATGGCGTCGGCAGTCAACTTTTTGCGGGTACTTACGGCAGGGCGAGGCGGCGAGCGTTCTTGGATTTCAGTACGGACCATCTCGTCGAGCTGACGCTACGTCTTTGCAGGACATCGCAACCAGCGCCAGGAGTAGAGCCGCCGAAGCTCTATTTGCTGCACCAGGAATGGGGCGAAGGAGACTCCATCGCGCCGGACACAGAAGCTGGTCGAACTGGTGCCGTGGGGGGACGACCGACAGCAGGTGATGCAACATGGGACTACGCATTTTATGGTGACGTCTATTGGGCCGAACCAGGTGCGCGCCTTTGGGGTCTTGACTATTGGCCGAGCGTGGATCCCATTGTTGATCCCTACAGTCCCTATATTTACTGCCGCTTTTCGCTGCCAGTTAATATGCGCTACCTGCGCTCCTGTTTCCACGGATTTGCGCTCGTTGCAGACGAGTCCTCGGAGAACACCATTCAGGCGTTCGGTTCCAGGGAGCATCCCGACCCAGAGAAACGGCCATTGGTGTATGGATGGGAGCAAAACTACATTGGAGGAGAAGGCGAAGGTGAGGACTTGCCGTGCCCGACGGATGACGAGCCAGGGACAGGACCCGGTGACGGAGTATGAACTATTCTCTCTTTAGCCCCTACCAAGTTAATTAAAAGTCGTGTGGCCGGAAACCTTGCATGGGGACTTGAGCTTGTTCCGCGAAGGATTCGCAGTACGGGGGAGACGTACCATGAACAAGCGAACTCTGGTGGGGACAGTAAACCTTGGATTTCCCTTTCGCCTATCGGGTTGCCCCCCACGGGATGTACAACCAAGGCCCACGATCTTGCAGCATGACAGGGCCAGACGCATTTAAATCCAAGCTAAATGCTCCACCTTTTGCAGTGGGAAGCTAGACTCTGCCGCGCCCTTTTAATGCGTTTGCCCTGTGCAGCATGATTGGACGTGTTCAGTTCTGAAGGCTTCTGTGCTACAGTACACGTGAGTGCTCTTGGACAACTTCCCGCGTGCTCGCAGGAGGCGAGGGGCTGCCGGCATGGAAATCCGTTTACTCAATCGCGCTGTCACCTTTGCGGCATTGGGGAGCTTGCTCTTGGGTATCCATACCCAGGCACTCGCGTCTACTCCGTCTGCCTGCCTTCCTGTTCTTCTTCTGGCAAGTCCAGCCGCTTCAGATTTCATCGGTGGTGACGAGCCGTGGCTGCGCGTGACTTCCAGCATCCGCATCAATACTCCGCCTTTGGACTGTCTGAACGAATGCACGGGCCCCAGTCCGGATGCGGACGGCGATGGACTGACCGCGTGTGAAGAAGCCTGCTACGCGACCAACGACGCGCTGCTCGATAGCGATGCGGACGGCATGCCGGACAGTTTTGAGACGGATTTCGGGCTTGATCCCCTCTCCGAGGATGCGCAGGAAGATCCGGATATCGACGGACTCAGCAATCTCGAAGAGTTCCTCGCGCGTTCTTCTCCCGTCGATCCCAATAGCCCTTTCCGCACCTTCCATGTTGCTCCAGACGGGACAGACACCGCCAAAGCCGGCGGTCTCGAGACGCCCTGGGCCTCGATTGCCTTTGCGATTCAGCAATCCGGCGCCACCCCCGACAATCCCGCCCGGATCCTGCTTGCGGACGGCCTCTACAATGAAAACGTGGCGCTCGTGCCGGGAGTGCACCTGCGTGGCCTCGGCGGGGCCGCGGTGATTGTGGGCGCGGTGGCGGGGGCGGATGCGACGGACCTGAGCAACCTCGAGATTCGCGCGGGCGCGGCCGAAAGTGTGCTGCTGGAGATGAACGACGTCACGATGCATCTCTCCCGTGTCGTCTTCCGCGGCGATACCGCTCGCACGGCCACTGGCATTCTGGTGGATGGAACTGCCCCCTGCGATTCCGTCATCGAGAACTGCACGTTTACCAGTCTTCGCACGGGCCTGGACGTGGCCGCATCCATCCCGTTAATACGCCGCTGCACCTTCACGGACCTCATCATCGGCATTATCCTGCGCGGGCCGGACGCGGCGTTTCCCTGCCATACGCTGGGCGATCCCGCGGACCGCGACAGTGGCTGGAACACCTTTGATCTCGGCACGATAACGGGGCGCGCCATCATTAATGAACGCTCGCAACCTGTCTTCGCCCAGAACAACGACTGGGGCACGAACGACCCCAACGTGATCAAATCCTCCGTGGAAGGAGAGGTCGCCGTTGAACCGTTCCTGCCTGCCGGTTCCGCGCTCTTTGCCGCCGCTTTGTTCTGCACCGTCTGGGAATCCACGACGCGCGAACCGATCCTCGACGCGACCATCGACCTGCAAGTGGCGCCCTATCCGCTCCTCACCGGAAGTGAAGCTGGACTGTACAGCTATCCCGCGCTCGCCGAAGGCGACTATGAACTGACGATCACGGCCCCCGACCATACGGGACGCCAAGTCGACATCGACATTCCCGCCGGCAGCGTCCAGAGCATCACAGTGGCCCTGCAGGCCTTTTCGGACGATGACGGGCCACGACGGTGCTTCCTGCGCCGGCCCCGGGCAACTACGATTGAAGATGCCGGTGATGCCTTAATGTTGGCGCTGCTTGGCTTGAGTTTGCTGGCCACAAGCCGCTGGTTTGGGCATGCTGCCTGATGCGCGCGGGGGCAGGTGGTGTCTTCGCGCTCGGGCAGGGTTTGGGTTAAACACTGGGGAGATGAGCACATGAGAATCCACAATGTCTCGCGTTCTGTCTTGACCGCGCTTGCAGCTTGCACCTTGTTGACAGGGTGTTTCCTGCTCCAACAGGGCCGCTTGGACGAATTAGCCGACCGCCTGGAGGCCACGTTTGAGGAAGCTGATGCGAATGACGACGGTATTCTAAGTTATACCGAAGTTCTGGCCAGTGGCACGCCGCTCAGCTTGGCGGTCTTCGCGCGGTTGGACACAGACAATGACGGTGGACTTTCGCTCGAAGAAATTACCGCTGTCTTGGGCGGAGAGGGTGAAGGCGAGGGTGAAGGCGAAGGCGAGGGTGAGGGTGAAGGCGAGGGTGAGGGCGAGGGTGAGGGCGAAGGTGAAGGTGAAGGTGAAGGTGAAGGTGAAGGCGAAGGCGAAGGCGAAGGCGAAGGTGAAGGCGAAGGTGAAGGCGAAGGTGAAGGCGAAGGTGAAGGCGAAGAGGGAGAAGGCGAAGGCGAAGGAGAGGGAGAAGGCGAGGGCGA
>JACPGD010000524.1 GCA_016182645.1 Candidatus Hydrogenedentota bacterium
AATTGCGCTTTCGGCGGCGCCGACGGCAAGACGCTCTTCGTGACCGGTCGCGACAAGGTGTACAAGGTGGCCGTCTCGGTTGCAGGGATCTACCCTGCTTCGCCGCACAAATAGCCTGCGCGTCGATCAGTCGTGCGCTCGGCGAGCGCGCGACTACTGGGCGCTTGCAAATGTGCCCATAGCTCCTTACAATACACTCCCTTACCAGCAACCGCCCCAAGAAAGGGCCGTGGGTGGCGATCTTTATTTTGCGGCTTTTGTCCACCAGGACAAGTGGGGTTGACCGCTTTGTTTTGAATTGAATGTGCAGCACGGCCAACGCCGTTTTGCGAATCCGTGGAGGACCGACGATGTTGATCGATTTTGGCGGCGTTAAGGAAGATGTGATCACGCGCAAAGAGTTTTCGATGGCCCGTGCGCACAAAGTGCTCAAGAAGGAAGTCATCGCGGTCATCGGCTATGGCGTGCAGGGACCGGCGCAGTCTCTGAACATGCGCGATAACGGGTTCAATGTCATCATCGGGCAGTCCCGCCAGTTCAAGCCGGATTGGGACCGCGCCGTCGCGGATGGCTGGGTGCCGGGCAAGACTCTTTTCGACATCGAGGAGGCCGCCACCAAAGGCACCATTATTCAAATGCTGGTTTCCGACGCCGCGCAGAAGGCCATCTGGCCCGCCATCAAAAAGTGTCTGAACCCCGGCGACGCCCTCTACTTCTCGCACGGTTTTTCTATCGTCTACAAAGACCAGACAGGCGTCATTCCGCAGAAAGACGTGGATGTGATTATGGTGGCGCCCAAGGGTTCCGGCACGTCCGTGCGGCGCAATTACCTGGCCGGTGTCGGCATCAATTCGAGCTACGCCATTGAGCAAGACTTTAGCGGGCGCGCCAAGGAGCGCTGCCTGGCCGTCGGCATTGCCCTGGGCTCCGGTTACCTGTTCCCGACCACCTTCAAGAAGGAAGTCTACAGCGACTTGACCGGCGAGCGCGGCGTGCTGATGGGTGCGCTGGCTGGCATTATGGAAGCCCAATATGAAGTGCTGCGCAAGAACGGCCATTCTCCCGCCGAGGCCTTCAACGAAACTGTCGAGGAACTCACCCAGAGTCTCATCCGGCTGGTCGATGAAAACGGCATGGACTGGATGTATTCCAACTGCTCCGCCACCGCCCAGCGCGGCGCGCTGGATTGGAAGCCGAAGTTCAAGAAGGCCACCCTGCCGCTCTTCAAAGAACTGTATGCCCGCGTCAAGAGCGGAGAAGAAACCAAGCGCGTCCTGAAGGCCACCGGCTCCGTCGATTACAAGGAGAAGCTGGGCAAAGAACTGGCCACCCTCCGGGATTCTGAAATGTGGCGGGCCGGCAAGACCTCCCGTGACTTGCGCCCGAAAACGCCCGAGGCCCAGCGGATCCATTCCAAAGTGGGCACTGGCGGCCGCTCACACAATTGACGCGGCGGACGCACCCCCTCTGAAAAAAGACTTCGAGCTTTATTGCTTTTTTCGAGGTTTATGTGAGATCATACTTTCGCGCTGTAGTCTGCAAAGCTCTTGGGTTAGTGATACTATTAATGCCGAGTCCCAGGGGGCGTGCCCGCCCTTGTTGTGGAGGCCGGACATGCCACGGACAGGCGAGACCATGACACGCTCAGGCATGAAGGCCGTCACCATAGGAGAGGGGAGTATTTTGCCCGATACCCTCGCGCGCCAGAAAATTCCCGGCGCGCCGGCACGATGGAGGTGGCGCGGGATTCGGAGCGCTGCGGCACGAGTGAGGAGCTCCCGTTTGTAATGACACCCCACACCTCTTTTGGACCGCCCCACGGGGGGAACGATGAATTAAGCTGGCAGGGCCAGTTTCTCCGGGCCTATCTCGTTACGGATATTGGCAAGAAAAGGCAGAAAAATGAGGATTCCTTTATCCTCTGCGCCCCGGACGACCACGAACTCGCGGATCACCGGGGGCTTTTGTTTGCCGTGGCGGACGGCATGGGCGGGGCCAGCGCGGGCGAGCACGCCAGCCAGTTGGCCCTCAAAGTACTCTCCGAACACTACTACACTGCCCCGTACGAGCCTGCCCCCAAAGCCCTGCGCCGCGCCCTCCAGACCGCCAACGAACGGATTTTCCGGGAAGCCGAAGCCGATCCCCGCTACCAGGGCATGGGCACCACCATGTCCGCGGTGATCGTGCTCGGCGATTGGGCCTACATTGCCCAGGTCGGCGATAGCCGGGTCTACCTGCTGCGCGAGCGGCAGGGTCTGTCTCAAATCACGCAAGACCATTCGCTTGTCGCGGAGCAAGTACGCAGCGGCCTCATCAGTCCCGAAGAGGCCCGCAACCATTCGCTGAAAAACCTCATTACGCGCGCGGTCGGCATCAAGGAGTCGGTGAATGTGGACCTGTTCGCCGTCCGGCTCCGTCGAGGCGACACCCTCCTCATCTGTTCCGATGGCCTCTCCAACAGCGTGACCGAGCGCGACATCGTCAGCGCTCTTTCCAATGGCGATCTCAAGAGCGGCACGCGAAAACTCGTTGAAAATGCCCTCAAGACGGGTGGTTCCGACAACATCACCTCCGTCTGCGTCCGCGTTACGGAGAATCCTCCCAAGACCAACCTCCAGGAAGGCGCCCAGGAGGTCCCCCTCGCCCAAGAGACCCTCATGCGCCGCATCCGGAACCTCTTCGCGTAATCTGGGGGCTGGTCTGACGCAAAGAGTCCCTATCTTCTCCGGCGAGGGCCCCGGCGGCGGGCGCCGGGGCGTTTTTGACGGGAGGGGTTGCGTCGCGGCGGTTCGCCGGGTTCGGCGGGCACAAGGGTGGCCGCGGCCGGCTGGCGGATCTGGACCAGCTTCACCCCGGCGTCCTCGATGCTGTTGAGACTGTGACAGCGGGGGCAGCGCGATACGCGCTCGGCGGCTTCATCGAGATAGGTGTAGGTGCAGAACACACACCGCCAGAGGTATTGCTGTTCCAGCACGCGATAGGTGTGGTGCGTGCTCGTCTCCATGTAAAGCCAGATCCCTAATCCGCCGAACAGGACAATGCTGCTGTACAGGACGACGGCGGTTGTCAAGGAGATTTCGTACACGCTACGGCACCTGCCGCACGCGAATTCGGAGCGTGGCCACCGAATCCGTCTCCGACGCCGAGGGTTCAAAGCGGTATTGCCGCAAAATGGTGCTCCGCACGTCGTAAAGCCATTCGCCGGGGTCTGTTTCCGGGGTCCAGATGTTGGTCACCTTGCCCTGACCGTCCACATGGAGGAGCAGTTCGACAGGGTGGGCGAGATCGAGGGGATCCAGCGTGCGGAGAGCAGTAATGTCAGGCGTCGACAGCAATCCTCGCGCTTTCGTTGCCCACGTGATTATTCCCTCAATATTGTCCGAGAGAGGAAGGGGTTCCTCCGGAGCCCCAGCCTTCTTTGGGAGCGCATCCTGCTCCCAGGATAGACTTGTCAAAGATTCGCCCAGTTTATGCAACCCTCGCACGCTGGCCGCCCAACTGTCCTGGGACGCACCACCATAAAGTCGTTCATAAAGTGAGCCGGCGGACAATTGTGCCTGCTCCTCGAGAACTCGTCCGCCGTAGATCTCGCGCATGCGCTCCAGTTCCGCAAATTCGAGGGTTGGGAGAGAGATGTCAGGCAACGCCCTGTCAATGCCGTCGAGGCGAAGATTGCCCTCGGACGGGGGCGGAGGGAACACGGCGGCCACCTCCAACTCCGGCTCAGGGAGCGTCTCCGGGATGATCTGCAAGGCATAATACTGACCTTCCTGCTGCTGGAAGTAAATCATTACCTTGAAGAGGGTGACCATGGACAGATGAAACAACGTGGACAGGACCAAGGTATAGGTGAGGGGTGATCGCGCGAGGCGCCGCCGCAAGGACGGACGTAACCGCTCCTGCAGAGTGGGCCGCACTGCGGCGCGGGGGAGATCTGGGGCCGCTGACGCCATGATTATTCCTGTGGCCGCGGCGGTTCCGCCGCGATGAAATAGTGGGTGATCCCCGCACCGGTCACGATGCCCATAACCTGGACCGTACGCCCGGTCGACACGTCTCGGTCGGGGCGCACCAAGACCGTCGCGTCCGGCTGGCTCGCGTGGTATGCCGACAATCGGGCGGACAGGTCGTCCCACGCCAGAATCTCGAGATCATCGACATAGATTTTGCCCTGCCCGTCTGGGCCGCCAGGTTCGGCGGAAAGGGTGATGGAAAGCCCTTCAGCCAGGAAAGCTCCCGGCGCTTCTGTTTCCGACATGGCGATAGGGATGGCCGAGTGGCGCACGAAAGTAACGCCAAGGACAAAGAAGAGTACGAGCAGCAGGACAACATCGATGAGGGGAACAATCTCGAGCGAGGCCCGCACCCGGGGCCTCGCGCTGCTGCGCTTGAGTTTCATCGGTAGGTGTCGAGTTCGTCGCGGTTGCGATTCAAGAGGTCGACCAGTTCAGAAGCACTGAGTTCCATTTCGACGACCAGGTTGTCCACCTGCGTCACAAAGTAATTGTAGACCACCAGCGTGGGGATAGCCACGCACAGTCCGGCGGCCGTGGTGAGCAGCGCGTTGCTGATGCCGCCCGCCAAGTCCGCGGGTACCACCTGCCCCTGCCTTTGCTGAATGACAGAGAAGACGCGGATCATTCCCTGGACCGTGCCGAGCAGTCCGAGAAGCGGGGCCACGTTCACGCAAGTGGCCAGTGCCGCGAGATACCGTTCGAGCCGGGGGATCTCCAGGTGGCCAGCGTCTTCGATCGCCTCGCGGATGTCTTCCTTCGCGCGATCATGAATCAGAAGGCCGGCTTTCATCATTCGCGCGAGCGGCGCGTTTGCCTCGTCGCAAATCTCGATGGCCTCCTGGACGCGGCCCCGGCGCAGCACCTGCCGCATCGTATCCATGAACTCGCGTGTGTCAATCCGCGCGCGCCGCAACGAAATGAATCGTTCGAGGGCAATAGCGAGAGCAGCGATGGACGTGGCGAGGATGGGCCACATCAGGATGCCGCCCTGTTCCATCAGTTCATAGCCTTGATATAGCGGCCCCACGCGCCCTCCTGACTTTAGTGTGAGACCAGCGTGCCCAGGCCGCGGTCGGTGAAGATTTCGAGCAGGAGGCTGTGCGGCACGCGGCCATCGATGATGTGTGTTTTGCGCACGCCGGCGCCAAGCGCCCGCACGCAGGCGTCTACCTTGGGGATCATGCCCCCGGCGATGACCCCCTGGTCCTTCAAGCGGCGGACTTCGCTCACGCGGACCTGGTGGATCAGAGAATCCGCATCCTGAACGTCGCGCAGAATGCCTGGCGTATCGGTGAGAAACACCAGTTTCTCCGCCTGCAGCGACGCGGCGACTTCCCCGGCCGCCGTGTCGGCATTCACGTTCCACGTCCCGCCCTGCGCATCCGTGGCGATCGGCGCGATCACCGGGATCATTCCCGCTTTCGCCAATACCTCGACCACCTTATAGTGGACACTGACAACTTTCCCCACGCGCCCAATGTCACTGCCGTCCGCCTGCTCCAGTTTGTTCGCGTAAAGCAGATTGCTGTCTTTCCCGCTGAGGCCGACCGCGTCCGCCCCGGCCTGGTTCAGCAGGCAGACGATGTCCTTGTTCAGCGATCCGCACAGGACCATCTCGACCACTTCCATCGTGGCCGCATCAGTCACGCGCAGACCCTGGGCGTTGAAGACCGGTTGGATATCGAGACGTTTCAACATCTTGTTGATCGCGGGGCCGCCGCCGTGGACGATGACCGGGTTCATGCCGACGTATTTCATCAGCACGATATCTTCGGCGGTGCTGCGCCGGAGCGCCGGGTCGATCATGGCGGCGCCGCCGTACTTGACGACGACAGTCTTCCCCTCAAAATCGCGGATATACGGCAAGGCCTCGATCAGGACTTCCGCTTTCTGGATGTAGGCGTCAATCGAAGGCATGCTCACGTCCGGTAATCCGCGTTAATCGAGACATAGTCATGACTGAGGTCGCACGTCCAAAACGTGCACGTACCCGGGCCATCGCCCACGGAAATGTCGAGGTGCAGTTCGGGTCGTTTCATCAGTGCCGCCGCGTCGGCTTCTTCAAACACCGTGGGCAGTCCGTCGTGGACGACTTCCAGTCCCTCCACCGTGATGCTCAGGAGATTCGGATCGAACGGGACGCCCGCATAGCCCGCCGCGCAGGCAATCCGGCCCCAATTCGCATCCTGACCGAAGAAGGCGGTCTTGCACAACTGCGACGTGGCCACGCTGCGCGCGATCGTCCGGGCGTCCAGGTCATTTGGCGCGCCACTGACACAGATTTCAACGAACTTCGTTGCACCTTCACCATCGCGGACCAGCAATTGGGCCATTTCGACGCAGAGTGCGCGCAACGCAGCGGCAAAGATATCAAAATCCGGCGTGCCCGGCTTCAATCCGGCCGCGGGAGCGCGCCCATTGCACAGGCAAAGGACTGCGTCGTTCGTGCTCATGTCATTGTCCACACAAATGCGATTAAACGACTGATTGACCGCGTCCGCGAGCAATGGTTGCAGGTGCTCGACCGCAATCGCCGCGTCCGACGTAATCACGCAAAGCAGCGTCGCCATATTTGGAGCAATCATACCCGCGCCCTTGGCAATCGCGCCCAGGCGGACCACGCCTTGGCTCAGTTGTACCTCGTAGGCACGCTCCTTGGGCACGGTGTCCGTCGTCATGATGGCTTCCGCCGCGTCGCCACCGCCTTGCTCCGACAAGGCTCGGACCGCCGCGTCCACACCGTTCCGAATTCGGTCCATGGGCAAGGGCACGCCGATCACGCCCGTGCTCAGCACGCAGACTTCCGTCACGGGAATGCCCAGACTCAATGCGGCACGTTCCGCCGTCGCCTGGGCGTCCTGTACGCCTTGCGATCCCGTGCAGGCATTGGCGTTCCCACTGTTGATGAATACGGACCGTGCCGTGCCCCGGATGCACACCCCCTCGGACCATTGCACTGGCGCCGCCTTCACAAGGTTGGTCGTGAACGTCCCCGCAATGCAGGCGGGCGCATCACTCGCGATCAGGGCGCAGTCCTTGCGGATCAAGTCGATGCGCTTGATTTGCGCGCTGACCCCCGCGGCCCTGAAGCCGGCAGGGGCGCATACACCACCCGAAATTGCTCTCATGGCGCCATTCCTCCCCAGTCCAGGCCGGCGCCTTCCTCCAGGCCGAACATGATATTGAGGCATTGCACGGCCATGCCGGCCGTGCCGCCCATGAGGTTGTCAATAGCACTCACAATCACCAGGTTCTTCGTACGCTTGTCGATGACCCAGCCAAAATCGCAGAAATTCGAGCCGCGCACGTGCTTCACCTCGGCGAGTTGGTTTTCACCCAACACGCGCACGAACGGCTCGTTCTCATAACAAGCATAATATGGCGCCGGATCAAAGTCTTCGCGCATCCGCACGGTTATTGTGGACAAGATGCCGCGGGTCAGCGGCGCCACGTGCGGCGTAAACTGCACCTGCATCCGGTGCTGCAACTCCTGCTCAATTTCGGGAATGTGCTGGTGCGCCCCCACTTTATAGGCTTTCAGGTTCTCGTTCATTTCCGGGAAGTGGAAATCTTCCTTCAAACCGCGGCCCGCCCCCGATATCCCGGAGATAGAGTCTGCCACGGCTGGGATCTCGCTCAAAGGAGCGTCCAACAACGGGCGTAAGGGAAGGATCACGCTAATCGGATAGCACCCAGGTACGGCCACCAGTTGCGCGTCCCGCAGCGCGTTCCGGTACCACGGTGGCAGCCCGTATACCGCTCCGGGCAGATGCTCTGCGCTGGTATGTTCAACCTGATAATATGCCGAAAAAGCCCGGGTATCCTTCAGCCGGAAATCAGGCCCAATATCCAGCACGCGCGCCCCGGCGGCCCGCAACTGGGCCACGGGTTTCATCGATTCTTTCCCCGGCACGCCGACAAACACCGCCTCGCACTGTTTCGCGAGTGCGCCGGGGTCGAACGCCTCAAACTTCAGGTCGATCAGCTTGCGAAACGCCGGCAATACCGCGTCCACCCGTTGGCCGCCGGCGCTCGTTGACGCCAGTGCCACGATTTCCACCCCGGGATGGGCCAGCAACAGCCGTAACAGTTCCCGTCCGCCATAACCCGTTGCCCCAACAATACCTACTTTAATCAATGCTCGCTCCACTCCTCAGGCTGGAAACCCAATGTGCGGATTATAACTGCGCCGGAACCGGGGCTTCCAGCCGCATAGTGCCAGTGTGACTACTCCGATCTTCGCCCTTCCATGCACACACTGGCCCTTTGGTTCGCCCTCCCACCTGAGAATGGCGTCGGGCGGCTTGCTGCCTTATAATAAGCCCCTTAAAGGTTCACAGCGATGGAATGGCAAGATCGAATCAGCACGGATCCCATGTCTGCCATGGAAAGCCTGCATACGGGGGACGCGGGTTATGGTGCCGGTTATTCTCGACGATATTGCTGCGGGCGAGAGTCATGGGGAAATCGAGCGGAGCTATTATGTCGAGCCAATCAGCGCATAGGAGCCGCAGCTTGAAATACATACTGATTTGCTTGGGTTGTTGTCTGGCCACCTGTTGTGTGGCGGAGGAGATTGTGGCGCCGGGGGCGCAGGTGGAAAAGCTGGCGGGGGACTTCGCGTTTACGGAGGGGCCGGCGTGCGATGCGGCAGGGAACATCTATTTCACCGACCAGCCGAATGACCGCATCCTGTGCTGGAGCGTGGAGCAGAAGCTGAGCACCTGGCTACAGCCCTGCGGGCGCTCGAACGGACTTTGCTTCGACAAAGCGGGGATGCTGTGGGCCTGCGCGGACGAGAAGAACGAGTTGTGGCGCATCGGCCCGGACAAGCAGCCGGAAGTCATCGTAAAGGAATACGCGGGAAAACTGTTGAACGCTCCCAACGATCTCTGGATTGCCCCGGACGGCGGTCTGTACTTTTCCGACCCGTTTTATAAGCGCGACTACTGGACGCGCGGGCCCGAGGAACAAGACTGTGAATGCGTGTATTACCTGGCGCCGGACCACAAGAAGCTGGTTCGCGTCATTGATGATCTGGTCCAACCGAACGGCCTCATCGGCACGCCGGATGGCAAAACGCT
>JACPGD010000525.1 GCA_016182645.1 Candidatus Hydrogenedentota bacterium
CAACGGGTTCAAGCGCCGCAGTAATGCCATCAAGCGCCTCGGCTACCGTGACTGATTGCAGATCGATCGTAGGAACAATTGGATCCTCAGGCAGAAGTGCACATTCGAAACAGAGTATCAACTCCAGGTACTGCTCCTGGAGGAGTTGAAATGCTTCGTGGTAACCCTGCGGCGATTCGATGCATACCGTGATTTCTCTGTCGAGCACGCTTTCCTGGGCGGGCGCGGGGGCCATAAAGAGACAAGCGTACGGCAGCAATCGAGTAGCGCGCAGGTACGACTGTAGGCGCAGCATGATGTGGATCTCCCGCTGATGCCCCTATTGTACTACGCTCGAGAACTTCTTGCGCGAATGTCATTTCTCAGTAGTGCCGCGCTCGCCGAGCGAGGCACTTTTCGGAGCGCAACCTCCGCTCTCCGTGCTGAGCCAAGTCTGCACGCAGAGTCAGTAGCGCGCTCGGCGAGCGCGCTACTACTTATTTGCAGACCAAATCGTCTCCGAACCGCAGATCCAAGTATTCCTTGCAAGGCAGCTTGCCCCCCATTTGGTTCCACCAAATGTCGAGAAGCTGGGCCTGGCGCAGGTAGTCGGTCCGACCCCATTTGATGGCGAAGGGGACCTCCTCGCAGAACATGGCGATGTCGTTGGCGGCGGGGGCGGAGAGTTCGGAGACTTTGAGCCGCTGCGAGAGGGGGACGGTTTGGAAGGCGGCCCAGAGTTGCAGGGCTTCGAGGAGCGCGGGCGTGTCGAGGCGCTGGCCGATCTCGACAGCGGTCAGTCCGGCGAGGTTGGTGATAAGGGGACCGTTGTTTTCGGCGTAGTCATCCAGCGCGCGCAACACCACACCCTCCGCGTCGATTTCATAAAGGTGATTGTTGAGCATGAGTACTGCCGACGGAATGCGTTCTTGAATGCGGATGACGATGGTGTCGGGGTAGAGGCGCTGGACCGTGCAACTCTTGACGTAGGACATGGCTTCGACGCGCCGGCGGACGGCTTCGCACTCCGTCAGGAGCAAGTTGTCATCGCTGCGGATATCCGCGACTTCGAGGATGCTCTCCTCACGCAAGGCGTTCGCGCCCTCGACGCGCACATGCTGCACCATGAAGCGGTCAGACTCGTAGACATAGGAGGAGAAAGCGTAGCCGAAGCTGCCGAGCAGCCCGAAACAGATGAGCAGTTCGAGGAAATAAAGGATTGCCCGGCGGCGCCTGGGGGCGCCAGAGCCACGCCTTGTTCTACGGCCTGCACTCAGCATCAAAGGTGCCTCAGCGCCTCCAGCAAGGGCGGCGCGATGCGGTTGATGTTTCCGGCCCCCATAATCAATACGATATCGCCCTCTCGCAGTTCCGGCGCGAGGTGATCGGCCACCGTCCACAGGTCCGGCTGCCACGTGACATGCGCGGCCCCAGACTCATGGGCGGCAGTCACGATCAATCCGGAATCTACACCATCTATCGGCCTCTCGCGGCTCGGATAAATGTCCGTGACGAGCGCGCGGTCCGCTGTCGAAAGGACCTGCGCGAATTCCCGAAAAAAGTACTGGGTCCGGCTGAAAAGGTGCGGTTGGAACACGACGACGAGGCGGCCTGGTTCGACCCAGCGCACCGCCTCAAGCGTGCTCGCGATTTCGGTGGGGTGGTGGGCGTAGTCCTCAATCACGATGACGCCGCGCTCTTCGCCGCAAACCTGAAGCCGCCGCTGAACGCCCTCAAACTGGCGGATGCCCTCGGCGATGAGGCCGAACCGCATGCCCAGGCAAAGACCGACCGTGCAGGCGGCGAGCGCGTTGCGGACGTTGTTCAGGCCGAGCGCATTGATGTCGAGCGTGCCGAGCTTGCCCGTAAGCTTAAGGCGTTCATCATGTACAATGACGTCCACGCGGGTGCGGAGCGCGCTGATCTCCTCGGACTTCGAGCGCATGTCCGGCGGCCGGTGGAGCGCGATATTGACGCCTTGCAGCGAGCAGCCTTCGCCAAGACCGTAGGTGAGACACACGCTCTGGATATCCTGACAGATGGTCGCTGCATTGGGATCGTCGCCGCAGAGGATGGCGTAACCATAGAACGGGACGCCGTTGCAGAACTGGGTGAATGCCTTCTTGATGGCGGCGAGGTCGCCGTAATATTCGAGATGTTCCGCGTCGATATTAGTGACCACGGCAATGGTCGGGTGGAGGCGGAGGAAGGAACCGTCGTGCTCGTCCGCCTCGGCCACGAGATAGTCGCCCGTGCCCCAGCGCGCGTTGGTGCCGCTGCGGTGGAGGATGCCGCCCACGATGCTGGTCGCGCCGATGTTGGCCACGTCCATTATGCTGCTGATCATTGAAGTGGTCGTGGTCTTACCGTGCGTGCCGCCGACCACCACGGCGTTGGGCTTCAGGCGCATCAGGTCGGCCAGCAGGTCGCTACGGTGGATCACCGGCAGGCCGCGTTCGCGGGCGGCAACTACCTCGACGTTGTCCTCGGCCACGGCGGCGGAAACGACCAGGATATCGGCGTCTTGGAGGTTGGCGGCGTCATGCCCCTCGCAGAACCGGAGACCATAAAACTCGAGGCGCCGCGTGATTTCCGAAGCGCGCAGATCGGAGCCGGAAACGGCATAGCCGAGGTTGAGGAGGACTTCGGCGAGACCGCTCATGCCGATACCGCCCACCCCGACGAAATGCACCTTCCGCTTCAGTCCATTCACTGCTCCCGCACCTCTATATGTTGTGGTCAGGGTCAAGTATATCAGAAAAGCAGCCAAAGGTGTAGGGGCTCCCAAAAATTGTGGAGGAAAGGACAGCAGGCCCCACAAGGACAACAGGGACGGACGCATTTCCTCTCCCCATCGTCCATAGCGTCCATTTCGTCCTTTGAGTCCATTCAATTTGGCGGGGTGGGCCAGCGTGAGCTTTTCTGTTAGACTGGCCCGGCAACAAGCGGCGGGCGTGGGACCTGGCGAAACGGAGAGGGCAGCAGGGAGGGTCAGGCCGGTGGAACTGAGTGTGAAACTGCACAGGAAGCGGGCGTTTGTGACGGGGGCGGCGTCGGGATTGGGGGCGGCGATCTGCATGGAGCTGGCGAAGGACGGTTGGACGATTGGGATGTGTGACAACCGCGACAAGCCGTTGCGGGCGAAGATGAAGGAAGTGGACGCGGCGGGGGGCACGGCGCTCCGGCACATGTTCGACGTGACGGACCGCGCGGCGTATCAGAAGGGCGTGAAGACCTTTATCCACGACGCGGGCGGGATCGATCTGCTGGTGAATAATGCCGGCGTGGCAGGCGGCGGCTTTGTGGGCGACTATCTGCTCGATGATTGGGAGTGGCTGCTGAACATCAACCTGATGGGCGTGGTGAATGGCTGTCATTATTTTGTGCCGTACATGAAGGAACAACGCTTCGGCCATGTGCTCAACGTGGCGAGCGCGGCCGCGCTGGCCCCGGTGTCGCGGATGGCGGCTTATTGTACAGCGAAGGCGGGCGTGCGGATGTTGTCGGAGGTGCTGTACAACGAGCTATATGACTATGGCGTGGGCGTGTCGGTGCTGATGCCGGAGTGTTTCCGGACGAACCTACACGAGCGAACGCGAGGGCAGGTAGCGGAGACCGGCAAGTGGCTGCTCGAAAATGCGCCGTATACGGCGGAGCAAGTGGCCGTGGCGGCATTGCAGGGGGTCGAGCGGAACCAGTTGCACATTTTCTTCCCGCGGAATGTCCGGCTGTGGTGGTGGTTCAGCCGGCTGGCGCCGAAACCATTCATCGACTTTATCCGGCGCGAAGGAGAAAAACGCTATAAGAATGCGGAATTCGGCATGCGGAATGCCGAATGAATGGTGTGAGCGTGTAAGCGTGTAAGCGTGCGAACGTATGAACGTGGGCGTCAACTCAGAACTCGGAACTCAGAACTCAGAACTTGGAACTTTTTCATGCGCAGGATGCGGCGGATTGTTCAATTCTTATTCGTACTCACCATGCTGTTGATTGTTGTTGGGGCGGGCGTGGTGGTGTACTGGGCCTATGTGCGGCAGCCCCAGTTGGACGGGACGGCCTCCGTCGCCGAGGTGACGGCGAAAGTGCGGGTGGTGCGGGATGATTGGGGGGTGCCGCATATTGCGGCGGAGAACGAAGCGGACGCCTACTTTGCGCTGGGCTATGTGATGGCCCAAGACCGGTTGTTTCAGATGGACTTGGCGCGGCGCGTCGCCGGGGGCATGCTGGCGGAAGTGTTCGGGGCCAAGGCGGTGCCGGTAGACAGCGTGGTGCGCTCGTTCCGATTGCGCCCGAAGGCAGAGGAGACGCTGGCGAAAATGGCGGGAGCCTATCCGGCGCTGAAGGCAGTCACCGATGCGTTTGTCGCGGGGATCAATGCCTGCATTGAGCGGGAGCCATTGCCGTTCGAGTTTGCGGTGCTGGCCTATACACCGGAACCATTCACCCCGGTGGATTGCTTGTCGGTGGGCGCGCTGTTGCCGATTACCTTCGCGGACGGGCTGCGCGAAGATCCGCTGGCGACCATGATCCAGCAGAAGCACCCGGAACTGGACATCCGCTTACTGTTCCCGGGCTATGACCGCGAAACCCCGGTGACCGTGATGGAATCGATCGAGGAGGCG
>JACPGD010000526.1 GCA_016182645.1 Candidatus Hydrogenedentota bacterium
CCCGACTATGCCGCCACCACGTCCACGCTCGACGGTGGCAATACGATTACGCTCCCCGACGGTGGCATCCTCGAAGGTCTCGTAAAAGAAGGCGGCAATCCTGTAAGCGGCGCGGAAGTCACGGTCTCCGTGGACGCGGCGTTTGCGCCGCGAACCCCCGCCCCCGTCCACACCGTCACCGCCGTGGATGGCGTCTTCAAATTCCTCGGCTTGACCCCAGGCAAAGTGTCTGTACAGGTGCAGCATCCCGACTTCGGCACGCGCACGGAAACCGTGACCATCGCCGCGCGGCAAACCGCCACGCTCAACGTTGATTTCGGCAGCCGCGCCGCGCGGGTCAGCGGCAGCGTGGTCGAGAATGGCAGCCCCGTCAGCCGCGCCCCTGTCCAACTGGGCGTGACCACCGAACAAGGCCCCCGCAACTACGAAACCTACACGGACAGCCGCGGACTTTTTGGCTTCGACAATGTTGCTCCCGGCCAGGCGCGCCTGCGCGTGGACCACCGGAACATGCAGCGCGTCACCGAATTCGCCATTGCCGCGGGCGACTCCGTCCAGCGCGACATTGATTTCAGCGGCGGCACCGCGACCGTTGCTGGCAAGGTTGAGGGCTATGATCCCGGCATCTATGGCGCGTCCATCCTCGCGCTCCAAGGCGACGTCACGCTGCCGCAAGTGGCCGGGCCAACCTTTTTCAAGGACCTCCAGCCGCACCTCGTCGCCCAAACCGACGCGGCCCCCGGCGGCGAGTACGAACTCTCCGGCCTCCCCGCCGGTCAATACACCATCGCCGCGGTCATCGTCCCCCGCACCGGCAAAGGCGACCGCTCCCAAATCCGCTCCAGTGCCACCAAGACCACCCTCGCCGAGGGCGGCTCAGCCACATTGAACTTTGATTTTCATTGAGGCCGACACTTCGCGCCGAGTCTTGCGCTCAGCGTTACGCCGAAATGGCTTCTTGAATTCACTGCGCCTGTAAACGCGCGGGAACCAAGCGCAACTGCATCAGCCCACGATGCCGCATTGAATCGCCATCAGGCTGAATGTGGACGACGGGAACGGTACGCATCGAGGCCAGGCTGCTCCATCGCAAATTCGACTTGTCCCGTGGTCGGGTCGAACCGGAACTGGTCGCAGGCTCTATTGTCGTTGGTCTTGATTTTGCTGCGCCGCATGGACTCATGCAGCGCCATGTCGAGAGCGCGACGTGACATCTCAACATATTGAGGCATTATATCAACACCAATAAATTGTCGCCCTTGGAGGATAGCCGCGGTTGCGCTAGTGCCGCTTCCGACGAAACAACCGAGGACAATGTCCTCTGGCTCTGTCAAGAGGCGGATCACCCGGTGCGGCAATTCAAGGGGGAATTTTGCCTCGTGATCATCATTGGCCCGCACCGAAGGGAACTGCCAGACTGCTCGCGAACCCCAAGCGTTCCATTCATCCTTTGTCAGGCGTTCTCTGTTGACTATCGTGGCGCCTGGTTTCCAGAAAAAGTAAAGGTACTCAAATTCGTCCACGGCATGGTAACTCATCGTGTGCCACTTCGAGTTCTCCCAGGCGGCGTCTTTGACCCAGGCCCTCCGATCATAGACGTAAAGACCGCAATCATAAGCGAACTTCTCCAGCAGCCCCCCCACGAGAAGCACGCGCGTCTGGGTCTCATATTTTCCCCCTCGAATGTTGTTTCCCTTGAGTCTGCGATCCACAGTCTGCTCGCTGCAGCCGAGGATTTCAGCAATTTGGTGACGTTTCAATTCGGGATGACGCCCCCAAACTTCAACGACCATTTCACGTGTGATATCGCGGCGCTTTTGCCGGGAGACGTTTTGCGCCATGATTCTGGGGAGTGATTCGTCGCGAAAACAGAGAATATCGGCAATATTTATGACGAGAAAGCCACCAGGTTTTAGTATCTTTTCATGGGCCTCAATGGTTCGTCGCAGCAGGTTCTTCCAATCAAAGAAGGACATGTCCCGCTCGTAGTCCTTGCCGACGTGATAGGGCGGCGACCAAACGCTAAGAGCGATGGAGTTCTGCTCAACATGCTCGTCGAGGAATCGGGCGTCCCCGAGGTAGATTCCGTTAGCCCTATACTTGTCCATTCTCCTCTCCGTCAATCTCTGCCACCTCTCGAACAGAATCTGACCATGCTGCGCTTATTGTCCCGTCCTGATTGTACACAATCTGCTGCACTCTCCACGCGGACTTCGCCATGAGCGCGGGAAAGGAAAGCCGAACGCGAAATGCCTCCCCGCGTGAGGGCGCGTTCGGTCCAGCCTTCCAAATCAGATCATCCGAAGTTGGGTTGTAGCGGTCCTGCAGGAGCCCGTTTGGCAAAGCAGCCAACGTCATTTGGCGAAGCAGATGTTGCCCGCCTGCATCTCGATACTCATAATGAACCAACAGAATCGTAGTTAGGTAGCTGGAGCCATCATAAACATGTATTTCTGGAATTGTCCCCTTTACGCGGATCTCCTCTCCCGCCCTTCTTTGACGTACTTCCATGGAAAGTTGGGAGACTTGAAGTCGTGCGACTCGACTGGTCTGTTCCGCCTTGCTGTCGACGAACAATGCTTGACGAATCGCAAATTCTGGAAGAATGATATATCGCGCTTTTCGGTAGTCTACATTGCCAAGTATCCGCCTGGGAATCTGGTACCCACCGAGGCGATCCAGCATTTCCCGTGTGATGTCCTCCGCGATTTCTTTCACATCATCCTGGCTTTGGTGAAAGATTTCCCATGCCTCGAAGCCGAAGTCGCTGGCGGCCTGGAAAAGCCATCGCAGTGACTGCTTCTCAATCGCCTCGATTTCATCCAGCGACAGCTTTGTCGGATCTTGTAGCTGACTCATTTGCCGAGTATACAAGGGAATTGGGCACGGAAAGAAATATCACCCATGAGCAGAAACCTTTCGTGTTCCTTGCGCTCTTTCGCGGCGATGACCCTCTACCGCCAATGGAAAACCGCCGGAACGCCCGAGCGTTCCGGCGGTGAGATTGCACCTTTTGTAAAGCCAATCAGTGTTTCGCGAACTGCTCTTCTTCCGTGCTGCCTTTGAGCGCCAGCGTTGAAGTCGTGCCGACCGCTTCGGAAATCGCGTCGAAGAAGCCGGTGCCGACGAACTGCTGGTGCTTGACCGCGCCGTAGCCGTTCTTCTCTTCGGCGAATTCGACTTCCTGCAGTTCAGAGTAGGCCGCCATCTGGCGTTCCTTATAGCCGCGCGCCAATTGCCACATGCTCAGGTTGAGCGCGTGGAAGCCGGCCAGCGTTACGAACTGGAACTTGTAGCCCATCGCCCCGAGTTCGTTCTGGAACTTCGCAATGGTCGCTTCGTCCAGTTTCGCGCGCCAGTTGAACGACGGCGAGCAGTTGTAGGCCATCAGTTTGTCCGGATACTGTGCCTTGATCGCTTCGGCGAATTTCTTCGCTTCCTTGATTTCCGGCTTGCTCGTCTCGCACCAGATCATGTCGGCGTAGGGCGCATAGGCCAGGCCGCGCGCGATGGCCGTGTCTGTTCCCGGCTTGATGACATAGAAGCCCTCGACCGTCCGTTCGCCCGTGCAGAACGGCTTGTCGCGTTCGTCGATGTCGCTGGTGAGCAGGCCCGCCGCATCCGCGTCGGTGCGGGCAACCAATACCGTGGGCACGCCCGCCACGTCGGCCGCGAGGCGCGCCGCTACCAGCTTGGTGATGGCTTCCTGCGTCGGCACCAGCACCTTGCCGCCCAGGTGGCCGCATTTCTTCGCCGAGGAAAGCTGGTCCTCGAAGTGGACGCCCGCCGCGCCTTCCTCAATCATCATCAGCATGAGTTCAAAGGCGTTGAGCGGCCCGCCGAAGCCTGCCTCGGCGTCCGCCACAATCGGGGCCCACAGGTCGAATTTCTTCTTGCCGCTCAGCGTCTGGATCTGGTCGGCGCGTTGCAGCGCCTTGTTGATGCGCCGCACCACCTGCGGTACGCTGTTCGCCGGATACAGGCTCTGATCCGGGTACATGCTGTTCGCCTGGTTCGCGTCACCCGCGACCTGCCAGCCGCTTAGATAAATCGCCTTCAGCCCGGCCTGCACCTGCTGTACCGCCTGGTTGCCCGTCAGCGCGCCCAGCGCATTCACGTAGGGCTCGGTCTTCAACAGCTTCCACAGCTTCTTCGCCATTTCCGTGGCGATCGTATATTCCACCTTCATCGATCCGCGCAGGGCCAGCACTTTCTCGGCGGAGTATGGGCGCTTGATGCCCCGCCAACGGTCGTCGTTCCGCCAGCTCTGTTGCACTCCCTTCACTTCATCCTGTCCCACCAGGGGATTATGTCCATTGTCACCGCTCATCGTTCTGTTTCCTTTACTCTCTCGAGTACCACTTTGTACCGTTGCCCATGTTGCCCTTCAGTCGCGATGCTCGTAGGGGTGGGGTGTACCCCACGCTACTGCCCATCAGTCGTAATGTTCGTAGGCCTTCAGCGTCAGGAACTCCGCCAGCTCCTTGTTGGCCACTAGATCATCGAACAGTTGGGCCGCCTCCTTGAATTTCCCGGTCTTGTAACGCGCCTCCCCGATTTCCTGCTGTATATGTTCCAGTTCTTCCTGGGTAAGTTGCCGCACCAGGTCCGCCGTGACCTTGCGGCCGTCCTTGAGCACGCCTTTGGGATTGTGCACCCACTGCCACACCTGTGTCCGCGAGATTTCGGCCGTGGCGGCGTCTTCCATTAGGTTGTAGAGCGGCACGCAGCCAAGACCCTTCAACCATGCCTCGATGTATTGAATGCCCACGCTGATGTTCGTGCGCAGGCCCTGTTCCGTGATGTCGCCCTTCGGAATTTCGATCAGGTCCTTCGCGCTCACCTGAACGTCGTCGCGCTTGCGGTCGATCTGGTTCGGCTTGTTGCCCAGCACCTTGTCGAACTCTTCCAGCGCGATTTGCACCAACCCGGGGTGCGCCACCCAGGTACCGTCGTGGCCGTCCGTCGCTTCGCGCTCCTTGTCCTTGCGCACCTTGTCGAGCGCCGCCGCGTTCGCCGCCGGGTCGTTCTTGATCGGAATCTGGGCCGCCATCCCACCCATCGCAAAGGCGTTGCGCTTGTGGCAGGTCTTGATCGTCAGCAATGAGTACGCCCGCATGAACGGGGTCGTCATCGTCACCTGGCTCCGGTCCGGCACCAGGAATTCTTCCCGCTTCGCGAACTTCTTGATGTAGCTGAAAATGTAGTCCCAGCGCCCGCAATTCAGGCCCGCGCTGTGATGCCGCAATTCATACAGGATCTCGTCCATCTGGAACGTCGCCAGAATGTGCTCGATTAGGACCGTTGCCTTGCAGGTGCCCTGCGGCACGCCCAGCAATTCCTGCGCGCGCACGAACACGTCGTTCCACAGCCGCGCCTCGAGGTAGTGCTCCATCTTCGGCAGATACAGGTACGTCCCCACCCCCTTTGCCAGGCGCGGCTTTGCGTTGTGAAAGAAATAAATCGAGAAATCGAACAGGCTGCCCGATGCTTCCTGGCCGTCCACCTTCATGTGCTTCTCGTTCAGGTGCCAACCTCGCGGACGCACCATCAGCACCGCCGGCTTGTCGCCCACTTTGTACTGCTTGCCTTCCGGGCTGCTGAACGA
>JACPGD010000514.1 GCA_016182645.1 Candidatus Hydrogenedentota bacterium
GTTCTCCACGTCCCCCATCCCCCGTTCACACGTTCGCACGTTCGCACGTTCACACGTTCATCGCTGGCCCAGTGTCTTGGCAGAAACCACAAGGTCGGCGAATGCCCGACGTTCCTGGCGCTCCTCGGAAGTCATCGCGGAGGACGCATTGAGTGGCGACTGCGCCAAATCCTGGGCCATCCCAAGATCAGCGTTGCCCGCGTATTGGGAATGGCGCAAGCTAAGGCCGAAGGCGGCGACGGCGGCGGCGAAACGGAAGTCGGGGCTGGTTTCTTCGACGGCGATGCGTTGGACGGGGACGGGCTGCTCGAAGCGGATGCCGTTGTCGGCGTCGGGCTGCTTGTAGCGCAGTTTCACGAGCATGAGTTCGTTGGTCTGCGGCGTGGGCGGCAGGAAGCCTTCCTGCACCGGAGTGGCCGGAGCAGCAGTGCCGGGAGCGCCGCCTGGTTCACCCAATTGTGCGGGCGCGGGCGGGGCCGGTTTTTCCTGGTAGCGCAGGGGATCGACGCCAGGCTGGACGGGCGCGCCGAGGGGAACGATCTCATAGAGGGCGGTGACGGTGTGGCCCGCGCCGATTTCGCCGGCGTCCTTGCGGTCATCGTTAAAGTCCTGGGCGGCCATCATGCGGTTCTCATAGCCGAGCAACCGATAAGCCTGCACCTGCGCGGGATTGAATTCGACCTGGATCTTCACATCTTTCGCGACAGTCACGAGCGTCCCCATCAGTTCCTCAACCAGCACTTTGCGCGCTTCGCTGAAGTCGTCGATGTAGGCGTAATTGCCATTGCCCTTATCGGCCAATTGCTCGAGCGTGGCATCCTTGAGATTGCCCATGCCGAAACCGAGCGCGGTGAGAAACACGCCGCTCTGGCGCTGTTCCTCGATCTTGCGCACGAGCGCATCGGGGTCGGTCACGCCCACATTGAAGTCGCCGTCCGTCGCGAGGATGACGCGGTTCACGCCTTCCGGGAGGAAATTCTCGCGCGCGATCCGGTAGGCATCCTGGATGCCCGCGCTGCCATGCGTGCTGCCGCCAGCGTGGAGCCGGTCGATGGCCGTGGCGATGGTGGCGCGGTCGGAGGCGGGTGTCGAGGGCAGCGCGACACTGGAACCGCTGGCGTAGGTGACGATGGCGATGCGGTCGCGCTCGTCCAGTGCCTCCAAGAGCGCCTTCATCGATTCCCTGACGAGCGGCAGCTTGTTCGAGGGCTGCATCGATCCGGACACATCGATAAGAAACACCAGATTGGTCAAGGGCCGTTCCGCCCGCGGCACTTCCCGCGCCTTCAGCCCGATCTTCGCCAGCAAATGCTCCGGCGCCCAGGGACACACGCCGGTTTCCACATTCAGCGAAAAGGGGTGCGTTCCCGTGGGCTCCGGATACTCATAGTCGAAATAGTTGATCAATTCCTCGATGCGCACGGCGTCCGGCGGCGGCAGTTGGCCCTGCTCGATGAAACGCCGAACATTCGAGTAAGACGCGCTGTCCACGTCAATGCCGAAGGTTGAAAGCGGCTGCTGTGCGACGGAGAGGAAGGGCTTCTCCACAATCGGCGCGTAGGATTCCGCACTGGGCGAAATTCCGGGATGGTAAAACCAATAGGGAATGACCTTTTCTTCAAGGTCTGCAGGCCCGCCAGGGAGCAAGTGAGAATAAGAGTAAGTCACGGAGCGATCATGCACTTCGACCTGTGGAGGCGTCGTCGAGTCGCCGGAAGCGATGACAATGCTTTCCGGGACAGTGAATCGGAACTGTTTGATCCCCGTCGCGTTAGCACCCTCCGGTGATTTCGTCGAAAGTTCCGTGTACTGACGAACAGTGTTCTTCTGCATGACATCGGCTTCGGACTTCTGCGCTGCCGCTTCCACCGAAGCCTCATACAGCCCCTCCCGCGCCGCCTCGTTGTTTGGGTCGATCAGCAATACGTTGTTGTAGATGTCGGCTGCCGTGGTGCTCTTCTTTACTTCCCTATAGCGATCCGCGTAATCCAACAATTCTTTGACGCGCTCACCTTTGGTTGCATCTTCCGCGGGGGTGGAAACGGGAAGGTCCGCTTCGGAGCTAATCGTGTCCCCATCTTTGTTCTTAAGTTCCTCAGCGCCCGCCGCGCGCTCGGAAGTGCGCTGCTCCACAAGACCCAGTTCGTCCGCGACAACAGTTCTGCCCACGGCACCCCCCTGCACTGCGGGATCGCGACCAAAGCTGCGAACACTGCCAGCCTGACCGCCACCGAAGCCTCCGCCGCCAAAGGTTCCCTCCGGATGATATGCCGCGCCTAGATCAAGGTCAGGGACACTCTGCACTAGTGCCGGAGGCGCGCTCGCCGGGGTTGTTGCTGGCTGGGATGAGTCGTTCCCGGTGCCGCTTGATGGGGCGAGTTCCGCAGGGGCAGCGGGTTGCACTTCGGGGCGGGCGCCGCTGATCCTTGCAGGGGAGGGCGCAGGGACAACAGGGACGGACGGCAACAATTGCTGAGCAGCGGGCGGGAGCGTCGCCGGGGGAAGAGGTTTGCTGGCTGGGGCCTCAGTCTCCCCCAGTTGATTAACTTCAAACCGGCCGTTGACTTCATGATGGAAGAAGTCCCGGGCCGCGGGTTCTGAGGCAAGTCCATCGGCTTCGCGCTCGTTCTTGGCCAGTAGTGAAATAGATTCTGAGTCTTCCCGCGAGAATTGGACATATTTCGGGATAACAATGCTCGCGATGACTGCGATTGCTGCCATGGCCGTCACCAAAACAGTGAGACGGGACAGTGAGAAGACCTGCCACCAGCGGTGCGCGGGCGGCCCTTCGAGCCGCAGAACGAATGACCTCCCATGATGACGGCGGCCCGGTTCTGTTCTTGTCTCTTCAGCGACGGCCGTGACCAATTGGCGTTGTTCTGGCTTGAGTCCATTGAGGAGCGGTTCCGCCTCGAAGGCCTGCTGGACGTGCTGAATCGTCGCGCGAAGTGCTGCGACTTCCGCTTGTGCCTCGATATTCTGTGAATCCGCGAGGGCGTTCGTCAGATTGGCGGCCTCTTCTGGATCCAATTCCCCCAGCACGAAATCCATCAGCCGGGGATCATCTTTCTTCAGTTGCATGGTACTTGCTCCTTCAGGCCTGCGCCGGCAGGTCGAGGCTGCCCTCGAGCGCCTGGCGCATGTGCTTGAGCGAGGTATGAATCAGATAACGCACGTGGTTGACCGAGACACCGGTCACTTCGCTGATTTCCTTGTAGCTGAGCTGGTCCTGGAACTTGAGCCGGAAGACTTCCTGCTGGTTTTGGGCCAGCCCGCCGAGCGCCTGCCAGACCAGCGCCTGGGTCTCCTGCGCGGCCGCCGCGGCGCCGGGGGACACATCGTGCGCGGGCTGAACGGCCGCCAGTTCCTCCGTCATCGTTTCCATGCGCGCTTCCTTTTTGGCCACATCGAGGGCGCGGTTGCGGCAGACGCGGTAGAGCCACGGCGCGAGATGCCCGTCGACGCGCGCCTGGTTCGCGGCGCACAGACGCAGGAACGTGTCCTGCACCACGTCGCGCGCGGTCTCGGTGTTGCGCGTGATACGCCAGGCATAGCGCAGGAGCGGTTGTTCATACCGCTCGAGCGCGGCCCGTACCCATTCCGCCTTCGACTGTTCGGTCACTGGGGATCCCTCGGGTCTATCGGCCTTCGCGAAGGGCTTCTACCAAGAATAACGATTGGGGAGGAAAAGTGTTTAATGAAAGCGGGAAGCTTTTTTTCGGACTAGTCTGACCTGCCGGACTGGTCTGACAGGTCAGACTGGTCAGAGGACAAGAACGGGGCTGGAAGCCCCCGCTACGAGAAGGCGTGGGCCAGGCGGACCATGGTTTCGTAGTTGGTTAGGGTGCGAGCAGAGATCTCGCGGCCATAGGGACAGGCGGTGGGCATGAGGACATAGCCGCGGCCATCGCCGCTGGCGCCATCGCGGAGAGCCTTTGCAACCACTTTCTCGAAATCGCGCGGCTCAAGGTGCTCGATGTCCGCGATTTCAACGTTGCCGAAGAGGACCAGCTCTTTACCGTATTCCCGGCGGACTTCGGCCAGATCCACGTCCCCTTGCGGGGGAGGTTCGAGCGGGTCGGTCGCGTCGGCGCCCATGGCGAGGAAGTGCGGAAGAATGCTCCTGACGCGGCCATGGGAGTGGAGCCGGGCGTAGCCGCCGTTCCGCTGGATAATGTCGACCATGGGCCTTGTGTAGCGCACGACATACTCTTCAAACAGCCCGCTGGGCAGGTACGGCTCACCGGCGTACTCGGGGCCGTAGATACGCCAGAGGTGGCCGGGACACGCGCGCGCGACGGTCTCTGTGCGGGAATAGAGAGGACGCGCGATCTTTTCGAGCAGGCGGTGAAAGAACTGCGGCTCGGAAAAGGCTAACAGTATGTACGTATCCATCGAAAAGAGCATGGCGGCAATGCAGATGGGATCCTCGGTGTCGATCATGACGATGCCCCGCTCCCCCACGGCCGCATCCGTCTCGGGAAACGGCGTCAGGTCCGGCGTTTCCGCGAAAACTGCATCGGGCAATTCGAGGAACGCTTTCAGGTCGCCCATGTCCTTGAGGAGATGTTCAACGCGCCAGGTCGTGTCGAGGCCGCGGTCACGGCGGTCGATTTCGGTCATGGTGTGGCCGGCGACGCGGAGCGTGGTACGGGTAAAGCGGCTGTCGCACTCGAAGTAAACATCGCGCGTGAAAAATTCGTCGCGTGGATGGCGGTCTACGGGGAGAGACTTCACCTGGCGCATGCGGATGAGATCGGTTTGTTCCTCGGCCAGTTGGAGCAGTGGCCGCCAGGAGGGATGGTTGTAGATGTTGAAGGGGTTCTGGTCATCAGGATCAACTTTGAATCCGCCCACTTCGTAGAAATTGACGCCCGGCCGATCCACCGGCTTCCTTTGCAACATGGCCATCAACCGTTCACGCGAGGTCATTGCCTTTTCCCTTTGGTTATTCATCAATCAAGAATGTCGAGAAGAGTACAAATTCGGGCACACACGCGGTTTTTGTGGCTTTGCAGCCCCAAGGGGGCGTCCGCGATTAGCCGGGGGTGGAGCGTAGCGAAACCACCGGA
>JACPGD010000515.1 GCA_016182645.1 Candidatus Hydrogenedentota bacterium
CATCGACATAATTCCTCCCCAGATGCGCGTCAATGACAACTGGTACCTGGGCACGGCGGACGCCATCTATCAGAATCTGTACTCCATCCTGCCGGAGAACCCCCACGAAGTCCTCATCCTCGGCGCCGACCATATCTATAAGATGGACTACCAGAAGATGGTCCGGGCGCACCGCCAGATGGAGGCCGACGTCACCATCGCCGCCATCGAGATTGACCGGGAAGAAGCCAAGCGCATGGGCGTGCTCGAGGTGGATGCCGAGAACCGGGTCATTGGCTTCCAGGAAAAGCCGGCGTGCCCAAACCCCCGGCCGCATAAAGACAATGCCTGTCTGGGCTCGATGGGCATTTACGTTTTCAACACGGACGTACTCCAGCGCACTGTCCGCGAGGACTCCGAGACCGACAGCTCCCACGATTTCGGCAAGGACATCATTCCGCGGCTCATCGAGTCGCTGAATGTGCACGCGTATATCTTCGAGGACGAAAATAAGAAGCCCACCCTCTATTGGCGCGACGTGGGCACGCTCGACAGTTATTGGGAATCCAACATGGATCTGGTCGAGGTGGATCCGCTTTTCAACCTCTATGACCGGGACTGGCCCCTCCATACCAACCTGCCCATGCAGCCGCCGGCCAAATTCGTCTTCGCCGATCGCGACACCGGCCGCTTCGGCGCGGCGGTTGACTCGATTGTCAGTCCCGGATGTATCATCAGCGGCGGCTTCGTGCGCCGGTGTGTCTTGTCGCCCGAGGTCCGTATCAACAGCTATGCGCAGGTGGAAGAGTCTATCATCTACAGCGGCGCCAGCATCGGGCGCTATTCCAGGATTCGCAAAGCCATCATCGAGAAGAATGTGCACCTCCCGGACAACACCGTGATCGGCTATGATCCCGAACAAGATACCCGGCAGTATCGAGTCACCGAGAGTGGCATCGTCGTGGTGGAGTCAACAGAGGCGAGAGAAGCTCCGGTAGCGTCCCTGTAGGTGACCCCGGATTCCTCGTCCCCGGAATGTATCGGCACCAAGGATTTGTCTTACCCCACACAGGAGATTCCGCATGCGTGTATCCATGATTGCGTTGCTAGTGACAGCGTGTTGCACTGCCTTTGCCCAGGACAAGCCGGCGGAGCCGCAAGACAAGCCGGAGGAACTCAAGGCGCTTGAGCCGGCCATCGCCGAATCGGAAGCGAAGGCAGTCGAAGCCATTCGCGCGCTCGGCCAGGAGAACGAGGCCAAGATCAAAGCCAATGAAGCGGAACTCGCCTCAAAAATGCAGTCGGGCGACCCCACCGGGGCGCAAGAACTGCAACAAGACATTGCCCGCCGCTATGCGCTCATGCGCCAAGCCTACCAACTGGGCCTCGACCACTTCCCGAACAATGCGAAGCTGCACAATTACCTGGGGGAAGTCTTATACGATGGCTTCGAAGAACTGGAGCCGGCGCTCAAGGAATGGAACCAGGCCATTGGGCTCGACCCCAAGTTCGGCAATCCTTACAACAACCTCGGGCTGCACTACGTGCACTACGGCGAGTACAAGCGCGGCCTCGAATACATGGACAAGGCCCTGGAACTCGATGATTCCAACCCGGACTACCTGTTTAATATGGTGCAGATTTACCTCGTCCATGGCCCGCAGGTCGCCACGATACGCTCCTGGGAAAAAGATCGCGTCTACAAGGAAGCCATGAAAATGTCGAAGAAGGCCCTCAAAGAGGCGCCCGAGGACTATCAATTGCTCGAAGACTACGCCGTCAATTTCTGGAAGGCCGAAGATTTCGGTGTCGATGCCAACTGGAAAGACGCCGCCCTCGCCTGGCAAGGCGCCCGCGCGCAGGCCAAGCGCCCGGATCAGGTCTTTTTTACGTGGCTGAACGAAGGCCGGGCCTGGCTTCTCGAAGAGGATCAGGAGAAAGCCGTTGCCGCGCTCAATGAAGCGCTCAAGCTGCACCCCGACAGCGCCCCGGCGAAGAACCTGCTCGAAAAAGCGCAGGCCCTGAATTCTGGCGAAAAATCTGGCAAGAAGGCCAAGAAATCCAGGAAGCCGGCAAAAGAGGCCGCAATCTGAATGAAGGATGCGGTGGAACGACCTGGAAATCCCCCTGAACGCCGGCGCCTTTGGTTTCTCAGCGACCGGCGCATCGGCAATTATGTGCTCTTGGGACTGGTCATCATTGCAGGCTATTTCTTTGCCTTCCGGGGCATGCGCTTCTTCGCTGTCCCCTCCCAGTCCATGGAACCGGCCCTCCTGCCGGGCGACCAACTCGTCACGCTCCACGAATCGCACTATCAACGCGGCGACATTGTCGTCTTGCGGGAAGAAAACGGCGAGTACTTGGTCAAGCGCATCGCCGGCCTGCCGGGCGACTCCATCCTCATCACGGAGGGCGCCTTGTTTATCAACGAGTCCTATGCCTCGGAACCATACATCAAGGAACCCATGAGCTATACCGCCGCGCCATCCGCCCCAGTCCCGCCCGGCCATGTGTATCTCCTGGGGGACAACCGTAACAACAGCGACGACAGCAGTGCGAATGGCACGAACTACCCGCTGTCCTCCGTCGTCGGCAAGGTGATCTTCCGCTATTACCCCTATGACCGCTGGGGGGCGGTAGCCTCCTATCCGCTGCGGACCGTGGATGAATTGGAGACAGAACTTGGGACGGCCACGGCGCATCGTTTAGAATAGCCGTGAATCGGGCCCGCGCATCAGCCCCAATATAGGTCCTTCACGGCCTAGTCCTATGGCGACAGAAGCGCGAAGCGCCCTTACTCACGCGCCTCGCGGGGAACCATGAGCCGTTACAGCTTTTACTCGGAAAACGCCGGTGTCGGCAGCCCGCGGATCACTTGGGCCGTCCAACGCCTCATCTTCATCTGCATTGCCGTGTTCGCGCTCCAACTGGTCTTGGAGCCGCTGCAAGCCTTTCTGTTCCAGGGCGATACGCTCAAGCGCCTGCTCAGCTTCCACCCCGGCTACTTTCTCCGGGCCCAGATCTGGCGCGCTTTTTCCTACCAATTCCTCCACGACGGACTCCTCCACCTCTTCATGAACATGCTCTGGCTCTTCTTCTTCGGGCCCGATGTGGAGCGGGTCCTCGGCACACGCGGCTTTTTCCGCTTCTTTCTCGCCTGTGGCACCGTCGGCGTGCTCGCCACCCTCTTCCCCTATCTGCTCACGGGGGCGGCGCCCTGGATCGTAGGCGCCAGCGGCGGCGTCATGGGCGTCCTCGTGGCCTTCGCGCTCATTGACCCCCACCGCCAGTTCTTCCTCTTTCCGATCCCCATGCCCATCACGGCCGCCGCGCTGGTCGTCATCATCATTGTCCTCAACCTGATTTCCGCGCTTCAAAACGACCCCGTCTCCGTGGCCACCCATTTCGGCGGCATGGGCGTGGGCTATCTCTACATGAAGATCCTCCCCAACTACAACGCCTGGCTCCGCGGTCGCCGCCGTTCCCAAATGGTCAAAGCCCGGGGCAAATCCAAACTGGATAAGATCGGCGAGGAAGTGGACAATATCTTCAAGCTCCAGGATCGCGATAAGAAATAGGCTGTAGGCTGAAGAAACGATCTGCAATGCATGGCAATGTGCGAACAGAGGTAATACACGTTCCCCCAGTCTTCCCCTCCCCCGTTCCCTCCTTTACACGTTTGCACCTTCTCCCGTTCGCGGGTTCACACCATTTCACACCCCCCGGGAGCATCATAAGTAGCAGACCATGTTAGGTTTTTCGCCCCAAGAATTCCTCGTCTTTACGCTGATTATCGTCCTTCTCGGCGCCACCGGGCTGCTCCAACCCGTGCTCAACGCCTTGCGCGAACTCCGCGGCGGCCGCCCCGCGGACGCCCCGCCCTCCCCCACTGACCTCGACATCAGCTTCCGCCTCCTTGGTCTCGCGCCCAGCGCCACCCTGGAGGAAGTCGAGCGCGCCTACCGCCAGAAAGCCAAAAAACACCACCCCGACCTCGGCGGCGACGACGACGCCATGCGCGCCCTCAACGAAGCCTACAACCTCATCAAGAATGCCCGCCGCCTCCGATAAACCACCGCGACCCACCACCCAATCCCGCTCGTTCCCTTTTCATCCCTCGTCCGGGAACAATTCGCCCGTGTCGCGTATAGAGTTCATGTCGCCCAATTGATTAGAAGGGGCCTCGAACTCGTCTATACGCGCGGCGTGTAACGAAGCCCCGCGAGAGAAGTAATCTCTTGACAGGGAAACGCGGAAAGGAAGGGTTGGTGTCATGGCGGTGGTCGCGGAAGTCGTACAGTCGGGGGTGGACTTTTGTCTGGGGAGCATTGGCCGCGTGCTCAGGCAACTCGTGGGCTGTCTGGCCTCCTCGGCGGGCCGCTGAGGTGCCGGCCTATCCCGATTGTTTCAGGTGCCAGGCCACCTGCTCGACCGTATCCAGCCAGATCTCGTTGGCGGGGTCGAGCGCGTAGGTGCAAATCTGCCGGAGCACGTGCGTGCTGACGGTCTGCGGCCGCAGCCCATCGCCAATGTCGTGCCCGACCAATACGAGCCAGCCGCTCTCCTCGCGCGCAATCTCCGCCCACTGCCGGAAGGTGTCGAAGGTGATGTTGTCCGCGGCGCGTCCCTGAAGTTGGGCCAGATCCACGACCTCCGGCGTGTTGTGCCACTCGCTCAAGAACAGCCTGCCCGACAGGAAGTGCTTGGCCACGAGGGGCACATAGCTCCGCGTGTCCGCCCCACGCCCAACGAACGTGCTGCCGCAGGGATAGGCAAAGGTGCGCGGCACGACGCCGAGCAGGTCATGCACGAGCCGGTTGCATTCGAGCAGTTCCTCCTCCATCTTCTCCAGCGTATATGATTCGAGTGCCTTGTGCCGGGCAAAGGCAAAATTGCCGGAACAGGGATGATTGACGGAATGGTTCCCGATCTCGTGCCCTGCCGCGGCGACCGCCCGCCACGCGTCGAGCTTCTTCTCGACCGCGGACGGCACGACATAGAAGGTGGCCTTTACGCCCAGTTCCTGCAAGAGCGGAAGACCCACTTCGACCTGTGATGCCCGGGCATCGTCCAGGCTGATGCTCAATGCCAGCCGCTTGTTCTCCGGCCAGGCAAAGACACCTTCCACCATATTGCCTCCCACGCCGTTCCACCACGCTGTCAATCCGGGCAAGCTTTATGAAAGACGGATTGCCCGTCGGATTTACTTGCTGGCCCAATAATCGATGACCAACGCCTTCTCGAGGGTGCCGCCGAGTGCCTGGCCGAACGCCTTGTGGTCTGGATGGACCAGGTACGCATCCCGATCTTCCGCCGTCTTGAAGGTCAGGAAGAAGCAGTGCGTGTAGCCCTGATCCAGTTTCTCCGGGCTGACATTCGTACCCCATTCGAAGTCCTGAATGACGCCAACCTTCTTCGGCAGTTCAGCAAAGGCCACCTCTACTTTCTGTATGGCTTCATTGGGCGCATCGTCCTTGAACTTGAAGATGACTACATGCCGCAGCACTTTCGACTCCTGCCCCGCTTCCGCGGCCTTTGCCGGTGTGACGCCCCGCCCGGCCACAAAGCCGCAAGCGACCGCCGCCGCGGCGATGATTGCAATGATGATTCCCCGATTCGACATGTCGATACTCCCGTTGATGATGAATAGATGAGTGCCGATTCAGCGTACTGATTCTTGGATCCGCTCCCCGGCACGTTGAATGTCCTTCCCCATCCCACGCACCGTGTTGCACCCGGCACAGATCGTTGCCGCAGCCAAGACAATCAGGAACCAACGAATTGAACGGATCATAGAGTCTTACCCTCCGATGGCCGTAGTGTAGGCAGCCGTCGAAGCGAGATCAACTTGCGGCCCGGTCATCCTGGTAGCAGGGTTGCCACACTCCCTGCTCCGGGATCGGCGCGCAGAACTGTCCGGGGTGTGGCAACCCCGGACTACTGCTCGGGCGGGCGCGTGGAGTTTGCCGTTCATGCTACGATCCGGCATCCGCGCACCTGGGTTTGAACCGAATGGGGAGAGCAGATGGACCTTCAAGATTTGGCGAAGCAATTAGAGCATTACGTCAGTGTGCTTGAGCCGGATCAGAACGCTCCCGAATGGTGGGCAGGTGCGCCGTCCGTTCTGCGGCTGGAGGACGGCGCAACGTGGCTGGCCGCGCGCATGCGCAATGCGGAAGCGCCGAAAGGCCAACGCGGTTACGAAACTCGTATCCTCTCCAGTCCTGACGGCGTCCACTTCACCCCCCAACACTCGATTACCCGCCAAGCCGCGGGCATCCCCGGTTTCGAGCGTCCCGCTTTGGTTAAAGACCCAAAATCCGGCCTGTTTCGTCTCTACACCTGCGCGCTCTACCGCGACCGCTGGGCCGTCTGGAAATTCGAGGATGCCGCCCAGCCAAACCAGTTCAAACCGGAAACCATCCGGCCCGTTCTCTTCGTGGATACGCCGGACGATGACACCTTCCGCGTCACCGGCTACAAGGATCC
>JACPGD010000066.1 GCA_016182645.1 Candidatus Hydrogenedentota bacterium
CGGGCGCGAGGAGGCGGCTGGCCTCGTCGTCTTCGGCGCGGAAGCAAAAACTGGCCTGCACGAGGCGTACTTCGCCGATAGCGCCGGCGGTGATCCAGCGGCGCGTCTGGACGAGCGTGGGGAGAAAGCGTGTCCACATGGCCTCCATCAGGAAAAGACCCTGCTCACGCGCGCGCCGCACGAGTTCCTCCGCTTGCGGGCGGTTGATCGTGAAGGGCTTCTCGCACAACACGTGCTTGCCCGCTTCGAGACACAACAGGGCCGCGGCATGGTGCATCGGGTGCGGCGTCGCGATGTAGATCACCTCTACCTCGGGATCCTGCGCGAGCACCTCGTAACTGGCGTGGCGGTGTGGAATGCCGTGCTGCTCCCCAAAGGCGTCCGCGTTGGCCTGTGTCCGCGATCCCACCGCCTGTAATTCCGTGCCTTTGACCACCTTCAGCGCTTCCGCAAACTTGTGGGCGATGCGGCCCGGCCCAAGAATCCCCCAGCGAATGACACGCGGCATGACCCAGGATCTCCTTCCTCACCTTGTATTCTCTGTGAGATGCGAGTGTAGTCAATATTAGATCAAACAGACAAACTGTTCCCGCAGGCCCATTCTTTGTTTGCTTCGTTGCCTTCTGTAGAATCCAGATAGCAACAAAGATAACGAAGGAGAACCTCGAGAAAGTCGGAAATCGAAGGAGAGTGGGATGCCTTTGGAGGCCAGCACGCAAGCGCATTTGAAGAAGGTCCGGGAACTCCTGGAAGAAGACCTTGCAAACAATGTCATGCCGTTTTGGGCCACTAACTCGTCGGATCAGGAGTTCGGGGGATTCCTGACGCGGCTGGATCGGCGCGGGCGGCGACTGGACGACCGTGAGAAGGTGTTCCTCATGCAGGTGCGCATGATTGCAAGCCTGGCGATCGCGCACGGTCATGGCTTGGTGGACCGCGGCTACCTCGACCTCGCGCACCGGGGATTCGATTTTGTCGTGGAACACATGTGGGACGAGACGAACGGCGGGTTCTATTTTTCCGTGGATCGGACAGGAAAACCGAAGGTGCGGCGCAAGAATACCGATTTCCACGCCTACGCCTTGACGGCGTTCTCGGAGTACTACCGCATCTCGCGGCGGCCGGCGGCGCGCGCATGGGCGGAACGCGTGTTTGACCTGCTGATGGAACAGGCGGCGGACGGTGACCTGGGCTTTGTGGAGGATTTTGATGGCGGCGACTGGCCCGCGCTGAATAGCGATCAGATGAATCTGGGGACCGGGGGGGATCTCAAGACAATCGACATGCACACGAACATGCTGGAGGGGCTGATGTACCTCGCCGGCGTGACACAAGCGCCGAAGCACCGCGCGGCGCTGAGGAATTTGCTTCGCCTGATTGTCGCACGCGGTATTCATCCCGAATACGGCTGCACGATCACGGCATTTGACAGAGAGTGGCGCCCGGCGCCGGATGCACGCGGCGAGATGACCACCTCCTACGGAATCAACGTCGAGTTGGCGTGGATCATCCTGGCGGCCGCGGACGTGCTGGGGGAACCGCGCGAGCGATACCGCGAAGTTGTCCTTGGCCTGATTGATCATGCACTGGCGTACGGCTTCGACCACATGCGCGGCGGCGTGGCGGCCTACGGACCGACGCGTGGGAACGTGGTCGAGGCGGCGCATCTACCGGAAAACCGCCTGCTTCGCGCATGGTGGGAGCAGGCCGAAATGTTGATTGCGCTGAGCGAGACGTTTCACTGGACGGGAGACAGGCAGTATCTGGAGGCGTTCCTGAAGCTTTTCGCGTGGGTTTGGGACTTCCAGATCGATCATGAATGCGGGGACTGGTATCAGGAGGTGTCGTGGCCGGACGGCGCGCCCATCACCACGGACAAGGGCGGGGAATGGAAAACAGCGTTCCACGTGAGCCGCGCACTGACGCGGACCGCCAAGGCCTTGGGAGAATGCCTGCCCGCCGAGCCATGAAGCGCCCGGTCAGTCCGACCGATCATACAGATCCGACCGGTCAGACAGGTCCGACGGATCGGTCGGATCGGACGGATCGGACGGATCAGGAGCTGAGGGTGGGGCGGGCGAACAGCAGGGCTGCTGCCAGCAGGGCAAAGAGCAAGCCGTCGCCCATCATGTCCCGCGGAGAGGTCATGCCGCGGCGCTGGCAACAGGCGGGCCGGTCTCCTTCGCCCTCGCCCTCGGCCCCAGCGCGGCGCATGGCAACAATGATGCTCGCGAGTTCGCTGGGGGCAATGGTCAGTTCGAGGTCCTGCTCCGCGTAGCCGGGGGCCGACACCGTCAAGGTGAAGTCGCCATCTTCGAGGACGGGGTAGCTGTAGAGACCCGCTTCATTCTCGGTGAGGGGCGGAAAGGGCGCCACTTGCAGGTTGAGCGTGGCATCTTCAATAGGGTCTTGGGTGGCCGAGTCCCACACGGTGCAGAAGAGCGAGGCTGCCAGAATGGCACTGCCCGCGGCCTTGAAGGGCTGGAATTCCGCCGGTCCATCGATAAAGTTTTCCACGGCTTCCGCACTGTCGGTCCCCCAGTCGTTCTCCTGCATCAGGACAGGCTCCACGCGTTCGTTAATGACGGCGGAACCTTCGATGGTCGCGCGATCAAAGCTGTTCCAGCCCGTGCGCGCATCGCCTTCGTCGCCCAGGGGGTTATCGGGGGCCTCGGTGCCGGGCGCGCGAATGATAACGCCGGCGGTAACCAGCGTGTCGAAGAAGCAGTGTCTGATCAGTGGAATTGAGTCGCCAATGTCCACGCCCACATCGAGACTGGTGAAAACGCAGTCTTCCAGCAGCGACCCGAACGGCGCGGCGCCATCCATGAGGATGCCGGTGGCTTGCCGGCCTGCATCGCCACGGAATGTCACGCGCGTGAGCCGCATCCGCACATTGTTCATGTCGAGCAGCACGTCATCGCTCACGGCGGCACGCACCTCCAAGCGTTCGAGCGTGCCCTGGTCTGCCCCGATGATCCGGCCGGCGATGACGGCGCCGCTCCCCGCACCGGCAAGCGTAATACCTGGCTCCAGTGTCACATCCTCCGCATATTGACCCTCTGCCAAGACCATTCGCGCGGGATTCTCGACGGTCCCCACCACTTGTTGCAGCGCGAAACCCAGGGTGGCCCAGGGCGCGTTGACCCCGCCGCCCACGGCCGTGTCCACGCCGTCTGTTGCCACATAGAAGATACGCTGCGGGCTGCCGGCATCGATCGGCGACGATCCGCGCAGAAACTCCTGCAAATTGGTCAAGGCATCGCCGTCCGGATCCAGGTTGGCGTCATTGACAAACGGATCCAGCGCGAAGAGGATTTCGAAACCGTCGGCGATGCCATCCCCTTCGGTGTCCAGATTATCCGCGCTAGTCCCATAACAGACTTCCTCGCAATCGGACAAACCATCGCCGTCCCTGTCGGGATCGCCGGCATCGCACCCCGCCAGGCAATCGCCTTCACCCTCGCCTTCGCCTTCACCCTCCCCTTCGCCGCCGCCATCCAACCCCGCGCCACCGCCCGGGGGGCCTGGCGCAAAGCAAAACGACGCATCGGTTGGGACCTCCACCAGGGAGGGGCTGTAACGCAACAGAAGGGGCTGTAACGCAACAGACGTCCGTCCCCGCCGGCCTCCGGCGAAGCGAGCATCGCAAAACACTCGACATCGCGCGTGCCATAGATTGAAATCCAGCCCTGGGGAAGTGTCACGGCGCCCGGCAAGGTGGCTTCATAACGAAAGAGTGACGCTTCACCCAGATCCAGGCCTGTGTCAGTCCGGACCGGCTCGACGGCGAAGTGGGCCACTTCGGCGACCAGGGCGCCCTCATCGCCGTCAAAGAACTTGATGTCGTATTGGTCCTCTGTGCGCACGCAGGGTTCAGTCACGCCGCTCTCATTGATCGCATGCCGGGCCACCGCCCACCAGGTGACCTGTCGAATCGGCCCCGCGACCCCCTGGAAGTTGTCCGCTATCAGCGTGCTGCTGCTGAACGGCTCGGCGATATTGCTGCGGTTCAGCCAGAAATTGCCGCCGCGGGTCACCGGCTGGGCATACAGGGCATCCCCGCTGCAGTCGAAAAGATCGCCGGGCGCGGGGGCGGGAAGAAGACAGAAGGCCACGTCCTCTGGCGGCGTCAGGAAATCCAGGCCGGTCCACTGTGCGAACAGATTGTCGCCATCGTCGGAGGCAAGCCAGAGGAACTCGCAATCGCCATGTTCTCCCGTACCGCGGACCTCGAGCCACCCTTCTGCCAGGGAAACAGGAGTAGGCAACGCGGCGTCGTAGAGGTAAATGTTGATGGGGCCATTCACGGGGGTGAACGGCGCCAGGCTCGCCGGCCCTGTCGGCATAGAAGGCGATGCGAAACGACTCGGGGGTGCGCTGACATTCCACAAGATCGCCGGGGGCAATTTCTTGCGAGGTGTAGCCCCACCACAGCACCCGATCTATGGGCGAGGCCAGGCCGGAGAAGTTGTCCAAAGTGAAGACGGTCAAGTCATTGCTGAAGAACGAGGTCGAGGTGCCGTCCCCCAAGTCTTCGGGCGGCTGACTGAACATGGATTCAACCGGGCAGGAATCAAGCACCGCTTGCTCCTGCTTCAGGTGCGTGGCTGTCTTGACATGCCGCCCTTGGAGCGGTCCTATCTCGTCTTGACATGCCGCCCTTGGAGCGGTCCTATCTCGCCCGCCGCGGCCGTTCGTGTGCCTATGGATAGTGCACACATCAAGACGGCATAGACAACCCACGACCTGCGGTGTTTATCAGTCCTCATAACCATCTCAGTTTCCGCGGCAAACCCAGAATACTGCCCATGCTTACGTCCCCACTGGCGCCGAACCGTGCGGGATTGCGCCCAACATGAGTCTGCGCCCACAACCCAGAGCCTGCACCCACGACCCAGAGTCAGCGCCCACGACCCAGAGCCTGCGCCCACGACCCCTTCCTGCCTTGCAAGCTCTCTCAGGCTCTTCAGCCCCGGAGGGGTGTCCGCAAAGTCGGTGGGCACCTCCGGCGACGTGCGCTGGCGCCCTCTCAGGCTCTTCGGCCCCGGAGGGGCGTCCGCAAGTAGCCGGGGGTCAAGCGTAGCCGCAACCCCCGGATCATGGACATCCCCCCCTGCGCGCCCTGAAGGGGCGCAGGCGGCTTAGCTTCTTGTTCTTGCTTGTGGCCTCCGATTTCTTAGGCGCTAATGTGAACTGCGCCCACAACCCAATGTCAATCAGGCTCCTCAGACCCGCAGGGGCGTCGAGCGCGCGCTTCTTCCTGCCTTGCAAGCTCTCTCAGGCTCTTCAGCCCCGGAGGGGCGTCCGCAAGGTCGGCGGGCACGTCCGGCGACGTGCACTGGCGCCCTCTCAGGCTCTTCAGCCCTGGAGGGGGGCGTCCGCAAGGTCGGCGGGCACGTCCGGCGACGTGCGCTGGCGCTCTCTCAGGCTCTTCAGCCCCGGAGGGGCGTCCGCAAG
>JACPGD010000544.1 GCA_016182645.1 Candidatus Hydrogenedentota bacterium
TGACGGTGGACATCTGTTGTCTGAGCGAATTCCACACGCTCGTGCAGGAAGGAGGACTCCGCCACCACGGCGTCTATTACTTTGTGCCCGGCCTGCTGAAACATTTCACCACCGCCGACATCAACGCCCTCATCGCCCCGCGGCCCCATCTCGGTCTTTCGGGACTTCAGGACAAGCTCACGCCCGTCGCCGGCCTGGACATCATCGACGCGGAATTGACGAAGGTCTACACAGATTTCGGCGCCGCAGAAAACTGGAAGCTCCTCCGCTACGACGTCGGCCACATGGAGACCCCCGAGGGGCGGCAGGAAATCCTGGCGTTCCTGCGAAACCACCTCAAGAAGGAAGTCTAGTCTTCAGTCGCACAAGCTACAAGAGTGAGCTTTGGCTCCCTATTGGCGCTGCTCACTTAAGCTTTAGGAAAAACTCCATAAACCATGGAGTCTTTGTCCAAATTCTTCCTCTATTCAGGTGCGGCTCATGGTACAAAGTGACGGCGCCCAAGAGATTCTGGCCAAGGATTGCGCAAGGCAACCCGCTGCCTTTGGGGTAATCATGAAAGACGCACAGAACAGATCCGCTCATTTCGATAGTGTTCAATGCAAACGATAGATCCCATTCCGCCACCATTTCATTTGACTGCCCTCGCACTGTCCGCACTGTCCTCACTGAAATTCTCTGTGGGTCGTCCCATACACCAAGTTCCTCCAGCCAGGCCCTTGGTAATGAGCAATGGTCGGCCCCAGTGTCAATAATGCCCAAGTATTCTCTGTTTCCGGCCGAACCAAGCCGAACCTCCTTGCCCCGCAGCCAAACTTGAAGATGCATGTAAGGAAAAGGCCGACTTCCCCAACTTTTGTCCAAGCGGAATTGATACGGAATGCTGACGCTCATTCGCCTTGTATGGAACCCCTGAGGATCGCAGGCAACGCCTCATACGTTCCCTGCTGAACTTCATCGCGCTCACACATCCTCGTCAACACTGCGGGGTGAGGATTCTTCTCTTCGCTCCCCTGCCTCACCATCCGTCTTGCCTCTGCGTGCACCAGTTGAGGATCGTCGCCTGAGGCAAGAACTTCACCACGGCAAATAGAGATGAAGCGCCCTCTATATTTCGAAAGCAAGGCGTCAAGATTTTCTTCAAAGAATTGTTGCTGGCGAAGCATGTCTTCGCAAAAGAGATCCATTGGCTCGAAGTGCTCTGCGCCCACTTCTTCATGTTGCAGTTGTTTGGCCACAACAGTCCCTCGTTGTGATGGTCTTTTCGCAGAATCCAGTATAGCATGTCTCAAACATGAATCATTGCGCTGAGATCGGCTTTACGCGAATGTTCCGGTAGGCGACATCTGAGCCGTGGCCGAGCAAGACGATGCGGCCGGTGGTGCGGTCGAGGCCGGGGTGGTCTTTGCCGTCCGGGGTGCCTTGGGCTTTGATGGCCGCAATGTTGGCATCCACCACTGTGGCGCCATTCAGTTTCACGGTGACTTGCGGTCCTTTGGCCGTTATCTCCATTTCGTTCCATTCGCCCACAGGCTTCAGATGGCCCTGGGATGCCGGCGCGACGCCGTATATGGAGCCGCAGAATTGGTACGGATGGAGATCCTTGTACTTGTCCGCGGTGTCGTCGAGGATCTGGATTTCCATCGCTTTGGTGGCCGCGTGCGTACCGGCGGCTTGCCGAATGCCGATGCCGTTGTTCGCGCCGGGAGAGAGCCGGAATTCGAGGCGCAAGACAAAATCGGCTAAGTCGTCGACGGTGTAGAGTTTGCGGCCGGACTTCCAGACAATCGCTCCCTCTTCTATGGCATAGCCCGCGGTGTCCCCCACCCAACCCGTCAGATCCTTGCCGTTAAATAGTGGAATGAACCCTTCCACATCGGCGGCGCCGGCCGCGGGCGCGGAGGGCCGGGTGGCCTCGAGCGCGGCGTTCAGTACGGCGGTTTCTTCATTGACGGCGTCACCATCCAATTCGCGGCGGGCCAGCAACAGGTTAAATGCGTCTTGGCCCAAAAGGTGGGAAACGGCATCAATGGCAGCAAGCCGTACTTGAAGGTCGGGATGACTCAAGCTTTGTTCCGCGATGGCGCGTGCCTCCGCGATGCGCATCTCGCCCAGCGTACGGACCAGATCGGCGCGGACTGCCGTGTCGGTCGTGTCCGTGGCTTCAAGCAATACCTCCGTCGCCTTGGCAGTGTTTAGGGCAATCGCCGCACGGATCGCGGCGCAACGCAGTTCATGATCCTCGCTATTGACCGCGGCCAGTATCTCTTCGAGCGCCTTTTCCCCGCGGGCGGCCGCCAGCACGTTGAGCGCCGCAATTTGAACGTGCACTGGGGAGTCTAATTCCCCCAGCTTGCCAGCAAGGCTGCCGGCCCGGCGCGCGCGGCCATCCGCTTGCAACTGGCGCGCTAGACGCAACGGGAGATCGGTTTCCACATCGGCAGCCGCCGGATTCGGGGCGGCCGCGGCCTGGTCCAGCCCTTGGCGCGCCCGGGCATCGCCGAGTTCGGCCAGGACATACAGGGCGGCGTGGCGCACCTGCGCCTCCTGGCTGTCCGCAAAGGGACGAACTGCCTTGATGGACGATTCGCAGTGCGCCCCAGCCAGGGCGTTGAGCAACGATACCAGGGACGGACCCTGTGCCTGGGCCAGCGCACTTGCCAGGGCTTCACAGGCTTTGGGTGTGCCCACTGCGGACAACGCCCGGCTGGCCGGCTCGATCAACGCCTCATTGTCGAGACAGGCCGCCAACGCGGGTGCCGCTTCGTCCTGCCCAACCCATTCAAGCAGTCCAATCAGGAAGGTTTGGACTTCCGTGTTCCGCGCTTGGAGGAGCGCGCCGCACAATGCCTGTGAAAGCATCGCACGCTCTGGCTCATGTCCGCGAGATCCCGCATACTTGGCCAGGCCGCTCAGTGCAAAACGCGCCGCATTGTCGTCGCCCCCACCCGCCGGCACGAGCGTGTTGGCGAGCGTCTGCACCGCCCCCGGGCCAAGCGCCGCGAGTTGCGCACCCAATTGTGCGGCCTGCTCCGTGCTTTGCGCCGGAAACTGTGCCAGCAAGCCTTCCAGGGAGTCCTGCGCGGCGGCCATGGGCACACAGTGCGCTGCGATCACGAGTGCCAGAATGCCCTTCAAATTCATGTGCCAATCCTCTTGCGTTGAATCATGTCAGACTGGTCAGACCAGTCCGAGAATCTTTACAGGTGCCACGGCCCGCGCATGGGCTGGTAGATCAGGCGGTTCGCTTGTTCATCATCGACGAATCGCTGCTGCACTGGATCGAAGCGCAGGTTGCGTCCCAACTGCACCGCTGCCTTGCCGAGGTTCACAATCGTGCAGGAGCGATGTCCGTTGGCTTCGTTCAAGGCAAACTTGCTCCGGGTGCGCACCGCCTCGTAGAAATTCGTCACTTGCGGCTCAGGTTCAGGGAATTCCTTGAGCTTCTCTTTCAGGTTGGGAATGTCAGATTCCATGCCCTTAAACAGCTTGCCTTTCGGGCCTTCAATGTACGCGGCGCTCGTGTCCTTGGCTTCACCATCGAGAACGATTTCACAGCCATCGTCATAGCGGAACACAATACGCCGCCACGAACTCACCGCGTCGGGGTGTTGTTGCGGCGCATCCACCTCAATTTCGACGGGACTGGTGTGGTCCTTGCCGAGGAAATACTGCACCGGATCCAGGTAGTGCTGGCCCATATCGCCCAGCCCGCCGCCGTCGTAGTCCCAGTAGCCGCGGAAGGTCTTATGTACCCGGTGTGGATGGTAGGGCTTGTACGGTGCAGGCCCGAGCCAGAAGTCA
>JACPGD010000545.1 GCA_016182645.1 Candidatus Hydrogenedentota bacterium
CGATGGTTCTTGGGCTGGCCGGGCTGTTCTTGACAGACGCGGGCGCGGCAGCGGCGGAGGGGGCCGGCAGTCTGCCTGTGGGGCATGTGGATAAAGGCGGGGCCGCGGGCGAGGGAGAAGGAGAGGGGGAACCTTGTGGCGCACAGGGGTGCGATGACGGGGACGCTTGTACGACAGACGCTTGTATTGATGGGTTTTGTAGTCATGACCCGATTCCCGGCTGTGAGGGCGAAGGAGAGGGAGAGGCTTGCGCAGATCCCATTACGGACGCGTGTCTGGCAGGGGTTGAAGATGGGTTCAGTGTTGGTGATGGTTCGGAGCCGAGCGCGCCGGGCACGGCGTTGCTGAACAGCGGGGCGTGCGCGGGCAGTTTCTTTACGCAGTTCGACCAGATCCCGGAATTGCAGTGCTTTGCTCATACGATCAGCGGATGCTGCACGCCGAATTGCGTCGTTCTTGGGGCGACGCTGGAGATCAGTCTCAAGGCCGGGAACCAGGCCGCCATTTTGACAAATGACGACACGTTGTCGCTCGGGACCGGCGGGAATGTCCTGTGGAGCTTGCGCATCGGCGATCTTACAGCGAACGGAACGTTCCAGAGTGGCACGTGGCTTCATAACACCACGAAAACTGTCCTCTTGGACCTCGCCGCGCTGCCCGTGGACGCTGACCCGCAGAACAATGTGAATCTGCTGCAAACTGCCGCCGTCTGTGAACTTGATGTCGTAACGCAGAACCACACGGGGGCCGACTACCTGAAGCTCACCATAACCCAATGTTGCGATGGCGCAGGCGGTGAGGGTGAAGGCGAGGGTGAAGGCGAGGGTGAAGGCGAGGGTGAAGGCGAGGGTGAAGGCGAGGGTGAAGGCGAAGGTGAAGGCGAAGGTGAAGGCGAAGGTGAAGGCGAAGGTGAAGGAGAAGGTGAAGGCGAAGGTGAAGGTGAAGGTGAAGGTGAAGGTGAAGGTGAAGGTGAAGGTGAAGGTGAAGGTGAAGGTGAAGGTGAACCGTGCGTGACGTGGACGGACGCCGCGGACTTCGAGGAGGGGTACAGTTTCAATCTCGAACCCGTGCAGATAGGCGATGACTTTTGTCTGGCACTGTCGGCGGAGATCGGCCTTTGGCCTTACATCACGGTGCCCAATTCGGGTATCGACACGCTCATACGCGCGGATGTGAACACCGGCAACGTTGTGGGAGAATACTTGAGCCGGCCCGACGGCCAGACGGGCTACCCTTCCCGCAGCGCGGTGGATGCGGCGGGCAACACGTGGGTGGGCAACCGGGGCCACGGCGCCACCGATACGCAACCGGGTTTCGTCACGCGGGTTGGCTTGATTGTTGGCGGCACACGTGTTGACGCTGGTGGGAATCCGGACGCGAATGGAGACTACATCCAGAATCCAGACTACTGCACGTGCGAGGACAGAGATGGCGATGGTCTCATCAAGACCTCGCGCGGATACCCCAGGATAAACGGGGTGAGTGACTATGCGTCCACGGCGCTGCCGTGGAACAACTCGGGCGGCGCGGACAGCAATGGGGGCGTCACCACGGCGGAAGATGAATGCATCACCGCGTATCTGCGTGTCGCGGGCAGCGACCTTCGGTTTGTCGCCGTGGATCCGTTCGGCGACGTCTGGACCGGCGGCCACCAGAATGCCCAGTTTCAGCGGATCAATGGGGCCACAGCGGCCGCGGAATTGAGCTCCATCTTCACGGGCTGCGTGGCCTTTGGCGGGTTGGTGGATCCGAGCAATGTGATCTGGTCCGGCGCGGCCCAAGGCGCCAACATGACCCGCTATGATGTGAATACTCCGGGCGCGCCGTGCATTGGCATCGTTGGGCATGGTGTTGGCATCGACCCCGCCACCTGTCACATTTGGACCACGGCAGGTCTGGCGGACAACAACCTCCGCGAGTACGATGCGGCGGGCAACCTGTTGAACACCTGGCTGCATGCGCCGTCAGGCGCTCCGAATGCGTTTGCCACGGGTCTCGTGGTGAGCGACGGCATCGTGTGGGTATCGCACGGCAACAGCGGCTGGAATTCTGTCAGCCGAGTGGATGCCGTGACAGGCCAATACCTGGGTGAAATCACCGTGAGCGGGCAGGCGACGGGCATTTCGGTGGACGGCAATGGAAAGATTTGGAGTGTCAATCGAAATGGTTTCTTGGCATCGCGTATTGATCCTACGACCAATACGGTGGACCTCACCGTTGATCTCGGCGGCGCGGGACCCACGGAGAATAGTTGCGACATGACTGGCTTCACGCTCCTTGCAGCGACGGCGCCGCAGGGAAGCTGGACCACGACGTATGACGGCGGGGTTCCCGGGGGTAGCTGGGGTTCGATTTCCTGGTCTGGTCAGCAGGATCCCGGTACGGCCATCGTGGTCCAGGTACGGGCAGGTGATGTGCCCAATCCAGCGGGACCGTGGACGATCATCTCCAACAACGTGCCGTTCACGGGGGTCGCCGGGCGCTACGTCCAGATACAGGTCACCCTGACCCGCCCCGCGCAATGCCTCGGCGGCGGTGCCGTTAGCCTGTGCGAGCTTACAGTGTGTCCTCCGGGCGAGGGTGAAGGTGAGGGCGAAGGCGAAGGCGAAGGTGAGGGCGAGGGTGAGGGCGAAGGTGAGGGCGAAGGTGAGGGTGAAGGCGAGGGAGAAGGTGAGGGGGAAGGGGAGGGAGAAGGTGAGGGAGAAGGTGAAGGCGAGGGCGAAGGTGAGGGCGAGGGAGAAGGAGAAGTGTGCCAGTTCGCACAGACATCGGAGTGTCTGGCGGGAAGAGTGGATCAGTTCATTCAGACGGATGGCGTGGAATCGACGACACCGAGCGGTGCCCTGCTCGCGGGAGCTGACTGTTCGCACGGTTTTGTCACCCGTTTTGACCGTTTGGTGGACGGGCAGTGTTTTGTCCACACCTTCACGGGATGTTGCACCGGCGACTGTCCGGTGACGGGGGCCACGCTCGAGATTAGTTTGAAGGCGGCGGCGATTGGGATACCGTCCGGTGACGATACGATTGCTTTGGGCACGGGCGGCCTTGAGTTGTGGAGTGTGCCCATCGCGAACATTGCGTTGGACGGAAGCTTTCAGAACGGAACGTGGAATCAGAACGATACGAAGATCGTAACGCTCGACTTGATGGCGTTGCCGATTGATGCCGATCCGTTGAATATTCTGGACTTGGCGTATTCGGACGTATTGTGCGATCTGGACGTGTTGATTCGGGACGTGACGTCGGTGGACTACATGCGGCTGCGTGTTACAAGCTGCTGTGACAGCGTTGGCGGCGAAGGTGAAGGAGAGGGTGAAGGAGAGGGTGAAGGAGAGGGCGAGGGTGAAGGGGAAGGCGAGGGTGAAGGAGAGGGCGAGGGTGAAGGGGAAGGCGAAGGCGAAGGCGAGGGTGAAGGCGAAGGTGAACCATGC
>JACPGD010000546.1 GCA_016182645.1 Candidatus Hydrogenedentota bacterium
CGATCCCCGCCCTGGACCGCACACCTGCCTCCCGCACGACAGCGACTACCAGCCGCAAGACTGGGTGGTCGGCTTGTCCGAATTGATGCGCGCTGTCCAATTCTTCAACGCCCGCGGCTATCACCCCTGCGCGGAAGGCGAAGACGGATTCTGCCCGGGCTTGCTCTAACAGCCTGTCGCAAAAGTCCGGTAGCGTCCGTGCCTCCGTGCCGGGCGTTACCTGACCCTGTGGCTCTACACCCATTCACGTCTGGTGCAGAGACTCGACGCTACCGGTGCATGGATTCGGGACTTTTGCAACGCCAGTTTTCACCAAGTTCCGGCAACGTGCTATAATGCGTCCCTGCAATAGCTTAGCCATCCTGGTCTCTATTTCCGGCCATACCCTTTCTGTGAGAGGAAAAAGAAGCGTGTCGGCGCCCGTAAAAGTGTTCCCCGCCTGGATCCGGCGGGCGTGGCCCTCTGGTGCGGCCTTCGCCGAGGTGAAGGCACTCCTGTCCGGCCTGGAGCTCCACACCGTCTGCCAGAGCGCCCATTGCCCCAACCACTCCGAGTGCTGGGGCCGCCGTACGGCCACGCTCATGGTGCTCGGCAATGTTTGCTCGCGCCATTGCACCTACTGTGCGGTGCATAGCGGCAAGCCGGAGGCTCTCGACCAGGCAGAGCCTGACAAGGTGGCCGAAGCCGTGGCGCGACTCGGGCTGAAGCACACCGTCATCACCTCGGTCACCCGCGACGATCTGCCCGATGGCGGCGCTGACCATATCGGGCGTTGTATCGAAGCGATCAAGGAGCGCTGCCCTGAAACCACCATCGAGGTGCTCGTGCAGGATTTCAATGGCGACCGCGCCGCGATCGCGCGCGTGCTCGCCGCCGGCGCGGAAGTCTTCAGTCATAACATCGAAACGGTGGAACGCCTGCACCCGCGCATGCGCGATCGACGCTTCTCCTATCGGGGTTCCTTGCAAGTTCTCAAGACCGCACGGGAACTGGCGCCGGAACGAATCCTCAAGTCGGCACTGATGCTGGGGTGCGGCGAAACCGAAGCGGACATTGTGGCTTGCCTGAAAGACCTGCTGGAGCACGACTGCGACGCCGTGAGCCTGGGCCAGTATCTTCAGCCGACGCCGAAGCATCACGAAGTCGTCTCTTTTCTGCCGCCGGAAGAATTCCAGCGTTACGAGCGCATCGCCTATGATTTGGGCTTCAATTTCGCGGTGGCCGGGCCGTTCGTCCGCAGTTCGTACCGGTCAGAAGAGTTGTTGGACGCGCCGTTCGCTCGTGCGCGGTTGAGTGCGGCGCCGTCCGTGGCCCGGGCTTCCAGCCCTGCTCCCCAGGAATCTGCGCATGAAAATTGAAATATCGGTGCCGCTCGCCGTAGCCGGGGCTTCCAGCCCCGTTCCCCGGGAACACCGCGCATGAGAATTGAAGTACCGCTGCCAAGCTTGGGTGAGGAAGAAGACGCCGTGCGCGGGGGCACCATTGCCCTCTGGCATGTGGAGGAAGGCGCTACAGTCCAGGAAGGCGGCGACCTGCTGGAATTGAACACCGACAAAGCAGCCTTTGTCGTGTCCGCGCCAGTGTCGGGCCGCTTGGTGGAAAAGCGCGTCAGCGAAGGCGATGAAGTGAGTGTCGGGGACATCCTCTGTGTCCTGGAAACGTGATGCGGGGCGCCTTGCCGGTGGCCGGGGAACGTTCAGTCTGGGTGAAAGGAAATACAATGCCGTTGGGAGTTGGAGTTATCGGAGCGGGTGTTGTCGGTGGCGGCGTGATTCGCACGCTGTTGAGCAATGCGGGTGTGATTCGAGACAAGACCGGCCTGGAGGTAGTGCTCCGGCATGTGGCCGAGATCAATCAAGGCAATCTGAAAGAATTCGATCTCGAGGGTATCCGTGTTTCAAGCGATGCAAAATCGCTCTATGATGATCCCACGGTGGACGTCGTGTGTGAACTTATCGGCGGCATGGAACCAGCCAAGAGTTTCATCCTCGGCGCCATGGCCGCCGGCAAGCACGTCGTGACGGCCAATAAGATGTTGCTCGCCCAGGCGGGCGCGGAATTGACCGCGGCGGCCCAGAAACACGGGGTCCATTTGCGTTATGAAGCGGCCGTCGCGGGCGGTATCCCAATTATCAAGGCCCTGCGTGAAGGTCTGGCAGCCAACCATATCCGCAGTATCTATGCGATCCTCAATGGCACCTGCAATTACATCCTGACCCGCATGACCTATGAAGACCTCGAATTCGAAGCCGCCCTGAAACGGGCCCAGGAATTAGGTTTCGCGGAAACACCGCCGGATCTCGATGTGGACGGATGGGACACCGCGCACAAGTGCCAGATCCTTGCCTCGCTGTGTTACAGCACGCGCGTGAACCTGGATGATATCTTTGTCGAGGGGGTGAGAAACGTCACCCATCTGGATGTGGCCTATGCGCGGGAAATGGGCTACGTCATCAAGCTGCTCGCCATCATCCGCCGGGGTGACACCGAAATCGAGGCGCGGGTCCACCCCACGCTGGTCCCGGAAGCAATGCTGTTGGCTCAGGTACGCAACGAATTCAACGGGATCTATGTGGAGAGCGATATCGCGGACGCCACTATGTACTATGGCCGCGGGGCCGGCCGCATGCCCACCGCTAGCGCAGTCGTGGCGGACATCATTGATATCGCGCGCGCCCGCGAGACTCCCCCGCCTTCGCCCTTCCGCTATACGCACGAAATCGATATCCGCGACATCGGCTTGCTCGAGGGACGATATTACCTCCGGATGACCACATTGGATGAACCGGGCGTCCTGGGCGAAATCTGCACCATTCTAGGGAAACATCGCGTGGGCATTGCTTCGATCATCCAGAAGGAAGAAGCAGAGGACACGCCGGCGCATATTGTGATCACGACCCACACCACCATCGAGAGCAGCGTCATGGCGGCCCTGGCCGAAATTGATCCGCTGCGCTTCGTGACAGAACCGACTCATGTCATGCGAATGCTCTAGGAGACCCGATGCACAACAATGGACTAATTGAGCGGTACCGTAAGTTCCTGCCCGTGAGTGAAAGCACGAGCATCATCACGCTTCACGAAGGCTCGACACCGCTCATCCCGGCTTATAAGCTGGGGGCCGCCATCCACAAGAAGCTGGAAATTTGGCTGAAGTATGAAGGGCTGAACCCCACGGGATCGTTCAAGGACCGCGGCATGACCATGGCCATCACCAAAGCCGTGGAAGAGGGCTACAAAGCGGTGATGTGCGCGTCTACGGGGAACACCTCTGCCTCCGCGGCGGCCTATGCGGCGCGGGCCGGCCTGCGGTGTGCCGTGCTCATCCCTGAAGGCAAGATCGCGCTCGGGAAACTGTCGCAAGCTATGATCCACGGGGCAACCGTGGTCCAGATCAAGGGAAACTTTGACGAGGCCCTGGCGCTGGTCCGTCAGATTTGCGAGGAACATCCCATTGCCCTCGTCAATTCGATCAACCCGTATCGCATTGAAGGCCAGAAGACAGGCGCATTCGAAATCATCGACGACTTCGATGGGATTGCCCCGGATTTTCAGGCCATGCCGGTGGGCAACGCGGGAAATATCACGGCGTACTGGAAAGGCTATCGCGAGTACCGGGAAGCCGGCAAGGCCGAGAACCGTCCGCGGATGTTGGGCTTCCAGGCCGCCGGCGCCGCACCGATTGTGTTGGGGCACCCCATCGACAGTCCTCAGACTTTCGCCACGGCCATCCGGATCGGCAATCCGGCCAGTTGGAAAACCGCCGACTTGGCGCGCGAAGAATCTGGCGGTGTCATCGGTATGGTCACGGACCATCAAATCCGCGATGCGTACCGGCTTCTCGCCGCCACCGAGGGCGTATTCTGCGAACCGGCCAGCGCGGCCAGTATTGCCGGCGTCATCAAGCTGGCCGAAGCCGGCTACTTTGAAAAGATGAAGCCCTTCAAAGGCAACTTCCTCCGCCTGGTGTGCATCCTGACCGGCCACGGCCTCAAAGATCCGGACAGCGCGATCGCCGCCGCGGAAAAACCCGTGACCGTCGAGCCAAAAGAAGAAGCGATCCTGGAAGTGTTGGGACTTCTCGAAACGGCCATGGCCTGAGCCTTTTGTCCATTTTGACCATACGTCTTCTTGAACAAACTCAAACCCGCGGGAATTGGTTATGTATGGATTGATATTCGATGTTGACGGCGTGCTGGCGGATACCGAAGGCCCCATCTGCAAAGCGACCATGAAAATGTTTCGCGATCTCTACAACCTCGAAACGCGGCCGGAAGATTTCGTTCCCTTCATCGGTACCGGCGCGGTGCGCTACGTTGAAGGCCCCGCCGCGCTGTATGGCATCACGGTGGACCTCCCGCGCGCGCTCGAAGCCCGCAGCAAGAACTTCTTCGACATTGTCCACAGTGGCGAAAGCATTGCCTTCCCCGGAGTGAACGCGCTGATCGATGACGCCGCGGCGGATCCCCACTGGAAATTGGCGATCGCTACCTCGAGTCCTGGTGAAAAATCGCGTGGCACCCTGGTGGCGGCCGGAATTGACGCGAACAAGTTTGATGCCTACCTGCACGGTGACCTGGTGACCCATAAGAAGCCGCACCCGGAGATCTATCTGAAAGCTATCGATGCCTTGGGCTTGCCGGCGGCCCAGTGCGTGGTCGTCGAGGATGCGCTCACCGGCGTCGAAGCGGCCAAGGCGGCCGGCGCGCATGTCGTCGGCGTGACCACCTCCTTCTCGCGGGCGCAACTGGCCCAGGCGGACATTGTCGTGGATTCCCTGGAAGAACTAAGTCTTCCCCGGTTAAGACGTCTCGTCGAAGACAAAGCGGTCGCGTGAGAGGTGTTCCCATGTCCACTGCGGCTCTTGATGAAAAACTGCTGACGATCATCGAGAACATGCGCCAGCGGGAAAAATTGCAGCGCTCCCTCGAGACACTGGAAAAACAGTTGGAGCGTGAACGCACACGATGGGAAGGGCTCGAAAGAGAGCTTCAACAAGAACAGCAGGATGTCACGGCGCTGGAAGGTTTAACTCTGACCGCGCTGTTCTATGCCGTCCTGGGAAGCAAGGAGGCCCAACTCGAGAAAGAACGCCAAGGACTGCTCGCCACCAAGTTGCGCTTTGACGAATGCGCCCAGGCGGTGGCGGCCCTGAAAAAGGACCTCACGCAGCGCCGGGACCAACAGCTTCAGTTGGGCGACGTGGAGCGGGAATACGAGCGAGTGCTGGCGGAGCGTGAAGCGGCCATCCAGGCCGGCAGCGGCACGGAAGTAAGACAGTTGCAGGGGATCATCGAATCCATTGCCCGCGCCCGCGAGGAAGAACGGCAGATGGGAGATGCGGTCCAAGCTGGCGAGCGCGCGCTCGAAGCGCTCGATGACCTCAGGGGCGCTCTGGCCGGGGCGGAAGGCTGGGGGCTCTGGGACATCTTTGGCGGGGGCGTGTTGGTGGCGGCCGCCAAACACTCGCGGATTAACGACGCGAAGCAGATTGCCCACCACGCCCAGCAATACTTGCGGCGATTCGAGGCAGAACTGACGGGACTGCAGCGTGTAGACGATCTGACACCCGCTGTCGGAGATTTCGTGACGTTCGCGGACTTCTTCTTTGATGGCCTGATTTCGGATTGGATCGTGCAATCGCGGATTCACTCCTCGGCGGAAGCGGTCGAGCGCGCCATCGACAAAGTGCATTGGGCATTGACCGGACTCCGCGTCCGCTGGACGCAGTCCACCGAAACCAGGACGCAACTCGAAGCCGAACGGCGCGATCTATTGCAACGTCCCCTCTAGTTCAGGCACGCCCCGTCCGACAGGTCAGAAAATGCCCCAAGAGCAACACATGTCCCGCCCCATCGAAATCATCCGCTTTGCCGAACCCGTGCCCTATCGCGAAATGCTGGAGCGCCAGCGCGAACGGCTGCGGGCCGTGCAGGAAGACCAGGCGCCGCCCGCCCTCTTCCTGCTGCAACACCCACCCGTGCTCACGGTGGGCCGAAATTATCACCCGGAACACCTGCTGTGCCCGGCGGACCGCCTGAAGGCGCTTGGCGTCGATCTGGTGCCGTGTGAGCGCGGCGGAGACATCACGTATCATGGGCCGGGCCAACTCGTGGCCTATCCGATCCTCGATCTGCGCGCGTGGCAGTGTTCCGTCGGTTGGTACCTGCGCAGCCTGGAAGACGTACTCATCCGTCTGCTCGCCACCTACAGCCTGGACGCGGAGCGGCTGCCCGGCTTCACCGGCGTGTGGGTGGACGGCGCCAAAGTGGCCGCGATCGGCGTCGGCGTAAACAAATGGGTGACCTTCCACGGCATCGCCCTGAACATCGACCCGAACATGCTCCACTTCCAACTGATTGTGCCTTGCGGCATCGGCGACAAGCCGATCACCTCACTCAAGGCGCTTCTGGGCGCCGCGCCTCCGTTTGACGAAGTGCAGGAGCGGTTCGTTCGCTGTTTCCACAGTGTCTTTGAGCAGACGCCGGGAATTATGGACATTATGGACAGAATGGATAAGCTGGAGTAAGCGGAGGAAAGGCATCCTCACCCAAAGGAGTGACACATCCAACTCATGGGGCTTATTTGTCCGATCGGTCCTCTGGTTCCTCTCCCACTCATTCTTGTGGCCGCTGCAGTAGCGGGGGCGCCCCCTGTGGTGCCCCGGGCGCCGGTGTTGCCGGTGCACTCTCGGGCGGAGCCGGCGGGAGCGTCTTGAGGCCCTCCGCGATCTCTGACTGGTTTGGGTTGGCGGCCAGCGATTGCGTGAATGCCTCGCGCGCCTGCTGAAAGTTGCCCAATTGCATTTGGATCGACCCCATGAAGTTTATGGTGTCGAAGGATTGCGGGTTGAGCACCACCGCGCGTTGCGCGGCAAGAATGGCATCGGGCAGCCTTGCCGCCCGATACAGCACGCGCGCGTAAGCGGCGTGGTTCTCGAACGTATCGTCAAACGCCAGGCCCAGGCTGCCGAAATCCTCCAACGCATGCCGCAGCAGTACGCGCGTCTCCGCATCATACGGCTGTGCGGCCTTGCCCAACTCGTCCAGGAGCTTGGACCCCTCGGCGATGGCGCCGCCGCGAATCTTAAGCGCCGCGAGCGCGATGGTCGCTTCCACGTCCCCCGGCGCGCGCGCGAGACCCGCTTCATAGTGTTCCAAGGCGAAATCAGCGAGGCCCGCCTGCAGGTAGAATTTCCCGAGCGCAAAGTGGGCCTGCCCCTCGTCCACCGCTTGGGGTGAGAGTTCGAGACCATGGTTGACGGCGTCAATGCCTTCCTTCTGACTGGCCGGGCCCGCCTTGAGCAGGTTGATCCCCAGTCGAATCCACATGCCCGGCTCGGCGGGGTCCTGACGGAGCGCGCGCTTCAAAGCATTTGCGGCCAGATCATAATCCTGGGACGCGCCGAGGATTTCGGCGTAGGCCAGCAAATCCGGGACCGATCCCCGATCTACGATGCCCGCCTGCTCGAAGGCCGCCCGGGCTTCTCCCAAAACCCGCTGAGATTGTGTCAGGTGACTCTCCGCGCCGGGTAGATCCCCTTTCAGCAGCGCTTCCTTATAAGCGCCTTGTTCCCGGCGGTATCGCTCCAGACCGTCCATCCCTGCTTCGTACTGCGCCGCCGCCAGCGTGAATACAAGTACAGCAACGGCCACTGCACTCAGGAAGGACCACCCGCGCGTGCGAGCGTCCACTGGTTGGCTGCTTGTCATGGGCCTGAACAATCCCATCATCCGTCCCTGCTGTCCCTGTTGTTTGTCCCGGTTGTCCGTCTCTGCTGTCCCTGACGTCCCTGTTGTCCCTTGAACACTAGAGACGGCCCCCTTCGTGGCGGCATGGGCGCCTCAAACAGACGCGGGCGCCTGCGCCCAGAGGTATTGTTCCATTGCCTGGAGCAGGGGTGCAAATGTTTCGGGTTTCAGGGCCGAAATAGCGTGGCCATTGAAGCGTTCGGCCAATCCCCGCGCGAGTGTTTCTTCGCACACATCCATCTTGTTGATCACGTGCAGGATGGGCTTCCGATCCAATTCCAATTCATTGAGCAACTTCCGCACCGTTTCGTACTTCTGGTCCAAATCGGGACTCGAACAGTCAATCACATGAAGCAGGAGATCGGCTTCCTGGACTTCTTCAAACGTCGTGCGGAAGGCTGCCATCAGATCTTTCGGCAGGTTCCGGATAAAACCCACCGTGTCGGTGACGATCACCTCGCGGTCTTCGGGGAAGCGTAACCGGCGCGAGACCGGATCCAGCGTGGCGAACAGGGCATTCTGCACAATGACGTTGCTGTTGGTCAGAGCGTTGAGCAGCGTGCTCTTCCCCGCGTTCGTGTAACCGACCACCGCCACGGTGGGCACGTCTTTCTTCGTGCGTACGCCTCTCCGCAGCACCCGGCGTTGCCCCAGCTTGGCTACTTCGCGTTCCAACTGGGCGATCTTGTCGCGCGCCCGGCGCCGGTCCACTTCCAACCGCGTCTCACCGGGACCGCGGCCGCCAATCCCGCCGGTCAGGCGCGACAGTGCCGTCTGCCGCAGGCTGAGGAAGGGAAGCAAATAGCGGAGCTGTGCGAGTTCCACCTGCAGCTTGCCTTCGCGGCTCACGGCGTGCTGCGCGAAGATGTCCAGAATAACCTGGGTGCGATCCAGGATTTTCAGGTCCGTGAAATCACCCAACGCCTTCACCTGCGAAGGGGACAGATTGAGATCAAACACAATGACCTCCGCCCCGGTCTGCATGGCCTGAATAATGGCGGACTTCAGCTTGCCCTTGCCGACCACAAACTTCGGGTCGGTTTCCCGCCGCTGAATGATTTCCCCCACCACGTCGATGCCCGCGCTGCGTGCCAATTCCCGCAGCTCGTCCATCGAATCGCGCGCCATGCTCGGCGGCGCTGTGGATACGTGGACCAATATCGCGCGGTCACGGATGTCCCCCGCACGCCGGGGCTTGCGCATGCGCGCGAATTCTTCTTCCAGCGCGTCGATGCTCGCGGGAAAATCCGGTGCGAGATCATGCACGCGCCGCGGCGGCAGAAGGACCCACGGCGTGTTGCCTTCATTCGCGGGCAGCAGGTGCGCCATGTGCACCGGTCCCGGCAAGCCGTCCTCTCGCACCACAATAGCCGCGACCGTATCTAACCGCAACAGCGCCAAGTCTGTCAGATCGTCGTCCGTCAGACCTTCCTCGTGGAGATGCGTGTGGACCAGGCGCAGCCCGCACAACCGGTCGCGCCCGCGTCTCGGGATCTCTGGCAGGAAAAGCGAGCGTGCATCGCCCACAATCACATGCGTCACCCGCCCGGCCCGATCCATCAGCAGCCCCACCTGTCGCTGGATTTCGCCGGATATCTCCGTCAGCGACCGCGCCAATTCCGGAGTGATGACATAATCGGATCGGGAACTGCGACTCAGCAGCCGTTCCAGACGTTTGACTTGAGAAGCTTTGAGTCCTGTCGTATTTCCGGAAAGCAGTGCGAATTACCTCCTGTCAAGAAGAGAACACCATCCAACGTGCGCGGATTCCGCCGCAGTAAACAAGCCGTAATGCATGAACTGGGTCAGCCGACGAGTCGTCATTCTCTGTACTCGGGCCATCCAATAACATCCTGCGCGAGTCTTTCTTCCGCCATGAGTTTTTCGTCCCCCGGATCCAGTTTTTCACACTCGCACAGGAGCGCGGAGTAGTCCATTTGCGCCAGTTTTTCTGCTTCAAACTTGTTCATGCGAAGCAAGGATAACACAGCTCAAACGAGATTGCGCGGAAATCCTGCGCTTTTCGGTGGGCACACAGCCTTGCCCGGCAATCCCATACCTCCCATTCTTCCCATTCCTCCCAGGAGCGAAAAAGGGCGGACAATTCTGTCCGCCCTTTCGTTCCGTGCAATTTGGGGTGCCGGCTCAGCTCTGCAACATGACCCTCCGGATAATCCGCTGGCTTTCCGTCGCGTCAAGCGTCTTCTGGGCCTTGCGGAGTTCGGTGCTGTCAAGTTTCTCGAGCTTCTTATAGAGGATGGAGAGATTGCCCAAGGCGATCTGAAGCGCGTGCGACGGCTCCATCCGTTGCGGGAGCATATCGAGCGTGAGGTAGCCCTTGTACTTCGCCATTTTGAGGTAAAAGAGCGCCTCCATGGTCTCCCAGAGGTGTACACTCGCCGGGGTCATCGTGTCGTCCCACATCCCATAAGAATCGCTGAAATACACCTGAAACAGCTTGCTTGAGCGTGTCAGAAACGCAATGCTCTCCGCCGGGTTCTCGCCGGCCATCAGGCTGTGGCTGAAATTCAGGGCCACGCCCACGTTTTTCATGGCGATTTCCTGGCACATGGATAGCGCCTTGCCCACCGACGCCACCGTCAGGTGTTTCCGCGGTTCGCGCGGTTTGTACGCGATGGCGACGTTGATATCGGGCGACGCATACTTCGCGATGGTCTTGATCGACGAAATGACGGTGTTCCAACTGGTGGTGTAATCGATGTGGAAGGGGTAGTCGAAACCGTCGCTGTACAGGCGCAAGCTGACCTCCGTCGCCCCCAATTGCCGGGCAATATCCACCGCTTTCCGGCCTTCATCGATGGCCGCATTGCGGGTCTTTTGGTGCTGGTGGCCGAAGGCGCCCAACGCAAAACGCCGCGCGTGCGCCAGGTTGGCCGTGACGCCGCTGCATTCCAGGCCAAATTCCTTCAGCAACCGCTTCACTTCCTTGACCGGCATTTCCGGCGTCACATCAGTCTGCCGCACCTCAACCCCGCGCACCGTCTTCAATTTCGCGATGTTGGCGAGGATTTCCTGGAGCCGCGGCTGATCGCGATAGCCTTCGTTGCAGTACCGATCCGGCGCGCTCGAGAATATCCAGGTGGCGGCGGAAAATTTCAGCGACATTGACTTATCAGCTGTTTCGGACATATTTCGGATGTGCCTCTGTTGGATGTGCCCCGGAAGGCGGTGTGCTGTTGAAAAACCCCGTCAGGAATGGCGCCAGAGCGCCTTTGAATCCCCCGGATTCCCGCCCCTTTGGCGCTTACTGGAACCCGAAAGGACAATCTTGGCAGAAACAAGCAGGGGAAACGCTTCGGTAGCGCGAATTATAGAGGATAAGAGAAGAGTTGTCAATAGGTTCCCAAGGCGTTTCCCCTACTGGGGAGGGGGCTGTGAACTGCTAGAATCAAGAAATACACGCCCCAAGTGAGGCGGCAATGTGGGCACCACTGGAACCAAGCAGGCAAAAAAAGAGGCGAGTGCAGGCAGCGGGGGAACTGCCTAAACTGCACTCGCCGATGGTGGGAACCAGTCATTGCTGACTGAGGTCTCAGGTGGCTAGGGGGAGTAACCACTGCTGAAACCGACAAAAGAAACCTTTCCAATATCGCATTTTATTCCCGATTAGACAAAGATCTTTTTGGGTGTCGCTTTTATGTTTTAAGTGATTACTTTGCACAAGTTTAAAAAGATTTCACGCTCGTTGGACTGAATCTTTCGTCACTTGATTTGCAAGAAGTCTGCGCGCAGAATAACACCCGTGCACTTGGATTTGGCCCTCAATGTCACGCCTGATCATCGCCATACTCTTCCATCTCGGGCAACTGGACGCCACTTTGCCCCCAGCGGAATCACCCGAGGGACGCGCAGAGACTGGGGAAGTCGAAACACCCGCGCTGAAAGTCCCCCCGGAGACACCCTCCGCGAAGGCCGAGAAGTCCTCCCTGGACAATACCCTTCGGCGTGTCCTCGATATGGCGGCCTACCAGGCCGCGGAACTGCACTCCCACTCTCTCCTCCCTTCCGCGGCCGTGCCGGAAGCTGCCCCAAGCCCCATGCTTAGACAAATGGCGCAATCGCCCGACCCGCAGGTGCGGCTCCGGGCGGTGGAGGCGTGGATCGTCGCGCCCACCAGTGGCGCCCTCGATGCCTTGTTGGCAGTCTTGACGGACGAGGCCGTCGAGGTGCGTGCCGCTGCCGCCAATGGACTGGCCTCGTTTGACGCTGCCGCGGTTTTCGACGCCGTGCTGCAGTTGATGATGGAACAGGATCCGGCACTGATGGCCGTCGCGCCTGAAGTACTCCCGCTGCTCGCCGGGCAGCTTGGAAGCCAATTCTTGGCGTTGCTCGAAGATGCAGGCGCCAGCCCCTTGGAACAGATGGCCTCCGCGTATGCCTTGGGCCTCATGCGTCATGACGGCGCCGCGGCCGCGCTGACCAGGGGTGTGTGGTCGCAAGATGTGGCGTTGTCCCGCACGTGCGCGCTGGCGTTGGGCCGCCTCCAGGGGGCCACGCCGCCCGAAGGGTGGATGAAGCTCGCCAGACACCCTGACCCGGAAGTCGCCGTTTTGGCGATGGATAACTTGAAAGGCGTCCCGTCAGAGCGCGTGTTCTTATTTCTGTGCGGTATGGCCCGCGGGGAGCTCCGCCAGGAAGAAACGCTGCAAGTGCGGGCCTTAATGGCCATCAGGGACTGGCCCGGCGCCGTCAGTGTCCCGGCCTTGATCGAGATTATGGGGCATAATCCGCGGGTCGCCTCCGTGGCGGGCAAGATGTTGGAAGAAATAACCGGTGTGGCTCTGGGGCCCGTCCCCCAGCTCTGGCAGGATTGGTGGCACAAGCAGACCCAACCCCCGCCCATGCCTCTCGTGCCCACCGCCGGCACCCAGACACCCACCGCGCCTTAACCCCTGATGTGGCAGTGACAAACGAAGAGCCAAGGCCGGCAGCACGCCTGGAACTGTCCCCTCACCACCAGATCGATCCCAGGACAAAGACCAGGAGTACCAGAACTGCGATCAGCAGCGGTACGAGGTCGGTGACGACCTCCAGCTTCTTGGAAGCTTCGGGCGTTGTCCCCGCGATCGAATGCTCTGCTTCCCCCGGCACCTCAATGGAATGTGGTTCAGGATCCCTTGGCGAACCCCGGCTGTGGGTGATGGCCTCTTCATAGAGGTAGAGCGTAGGTTCCTTGGGCTGCTTTCTAGCTTTCATGGTATTTCAGTCTCCAGTTCTATGAATTCTCATGTGCAAAACCCGTGCCTACCGTAAATTCCTTGGATTATCCACGATAAAACAAGAAAGACTTGAGCTCAGGCATTGTAGGGTATACCTAGCGTCCCATTTTGGGAATTAGGCTGCGGAATTCCACCCAGCACGGGTGCGGAATTTCGCGCAGCACAAAAACAGCGTACTACAGGAATGATTAGGGGACAGTTGGAGAGGTGCACCATCTAACGACGGTCAGACTGCTGGCGGCAGTTTCAGACCTGCCCATCCATAAAGCGCTGGGAGAGCATGGCGACCGTCGGTGTGGCGGGGAAGTTTCCAGGATACTTGATGTATTCCCGTGTGCCGTCGCTGTACACGACGCTCGTCCCGAGATTGCCCAGCGACATATTGGACATATTGGTGGAGATGAAATCCCAGACAGTCGCGTACTTGTGCTGGGCGCCCGGAATGATCTCACCGGCGGTCGGCGGCAGCAGGAATTCCTGGCCCGATTCATCCACCGCGACCAGCATGCCTTCTTCAAACACGATGGGGACGGTGCTGCTGGGATTGAGGAGAGTGTTCCAGTAAGCGCCAAACTCGGCGTCGTTTTCCGCCACAAAGAGCAATTCGCTGACGTAGATGTCGAAGTTTCCGGCATCGATTAGCCGGCGAAAAGCGGCCCGGGCGTCCTGGCGCAACTGGGGATTGGATTCGGTGCGCGGGGCGGGCTTGTCCGCCTCACGGATCAGGTAGGTTTGCCGTTTCGCCTCGTCGGCGGCCACCTGCTTGGCCATGCGAATGGCGCGGACGTAACCGGGCAGCGCGAAGGCCATCAGAATGCTGATGATGGCCAGCACGACCAGGGTTTCAATAAGGGTATGCCCAGACTTTCCCCGCATGGACGGCTCCACGGCTCTCGTTAGGCTGTACATTATATGCCAAAGGGCGTATCGAACGATCATCCGCAGTGCGGCACTCGCCGAGCGCGGCACTGAACATTGTACCCCGAACGGGGCCCCCCTATTCTTTCTTCCCTAAGGCGTCAACCAGGCTCTGGATGGCATCAAGCTTCTCCTTCGTGTCTCGCCCCTCTTCCTCCAGCTTCTGCACGCTTTCGCGCAACTTTTTCACTTCCGTGGTCTGGTCTTCACGCTCCCGCAGTTTCTTCACCGCATCTTTGGCCCGATCTTGTTCTCGATCATCCTTGCTGGTGGTTGAGAACCGCTCGACGGCTTCCACCGCTTGGGGATCGCCCAGCGTCACCAGCGCTTCGAGCGCAGTGGCCCGGACGCCTTTGTTCGGGTCGTCCAGCAGATCCTCGAGTTGCCGCCGCGGCGCGCTCTTGTCTTTCATCCAGCGTCCCGCCGTGCCCAGTGCGCCGATGGCGGCACGCCGCGCGGCGCGGGGCTTGTCCGGTTGGGTGAAGGGCGTGATGTCGTCCAGGGCATCGGCCTCCGCCGCCTGGGCCAGAGTGCGCAGGGAGGCCGCGCGGACCACCTCGACGTGGCTGCCACGCTTGAGGCCGGTCTGCGCGGCAGGACCCGCTTCGGGCGCGTCCAATTTCCCAAGCGCATCGATGGCTTCCGCCGCGACGTAAGGGCTGTCGTCCTGGGCCAGGTGGAGGAGCGCCTGGCGCGCCTGTTTCTCCTCGCGCTGGCCCAGCACGGTGGCGAGGCCAAGTCGCAGGCGTGCTTCTGGCTGCTCGACGGCCTTCAGGAGCGCCTCGAAGGCTTTGGGATTGTCGATTTCCGCCAAGGCTTTCGCGGCACGCTCGCGCACGCCCCAGAACGCGTCCTGCTCCAGGGCCTGCTGCAACGCTTCGACCGCGGCGTCGTCATCGAAGGCTTGCAGCCCGTCGCACGCTTCATATTTCCCGGCCACGGTCTCGTCTTTGGCCAACTGCGCCAGCAACATCTCCTTGGGTTTCTTGAAGTCGAGCTTCTTCAGGAGGTCGCCCGCGGGATCGAGACGGACATAGTCCGGTTTCGACGGCAGGCGCACGTGAAAGACTTGCTCCTTTTCTTCGAGGGTGACGGATTCGACGTGATCTCCGTCCGGCAAGTGGAACAGGAGCGTGGTTTGCAGGTGGAAAAGAGGCGTTTTGTCGTCCACCGTCTGGGTCTGCAACACGCGGACTCGGGCCACGCTCGTTTCTGAGAGCCATTCGTATTCCACCTTCAGTTCTGGATAGCCGCTGGCGAAGATCCACTGCTGGAAGAACTGCTCCAGTCCTTCCCCGCTCACCTGCTCCATCGTACGCAGGAGATCATTGGTTTCCACCGGCTGGTTCTCGTGCTGGACCACGTACTCATGGAGTCCGCGGAGGAAGATCTCGCCGCCGAGGTGCTGCCGCAGCATGTGCAGCACGCAGGCGCCTTTCTCGTAGACGCGCACGTCGAATAATTCATCGGGGCGGCCGTAGACCTGGCGCACGATCGGCGCGCGGTCGTCCCCCTTGTCGGTGTCGATGATTTCCTGCTGGTTCTTCATCAGTTGATGCCGGAACTCCGCTTCTCCCTCGTCACGCTGGCCGAACATCAGCTCCATATAGGTCGCGAAGCCTTCGTTCAGCCACAGATTGGCCCAGTCCCGGCAGGTCAGCAGGTCGCCGAACCACTGGTGGGCCAGTTCGTGCGCCACGAGCGAATCGCTGGAAAAAGTCAGGTGTGCCGCGGCGTCATGCAGCGTCCGATCAGTGACCGTGGTGATCGTGGAGTTCTCCATCGCCCCGGCGACAAAGTCCACCACGGCCACTTGCGAATAGCGTGGGTACGGATACGGCACGCCGAGCAGATCCTGGAACATGGACATCATGGCCGGCGTCTTGCCGAAGGAAAGCCTGGCCTCGTCTTCCTGACCGGGGAGGACGTAGTAGAACAGCAGCAGGTCTCCCGCCTGGTCCTTGATCTCGATGAAAGGACCAGCCACGAGACTCACCAGGTACGTCGCGTGGGGCACATCCATCAACCAATGGTACGTCTTCGTGCCTTCCGCCGTGTTCTCCGTCACCTCCACTTCCCGCCCGTTCGACAGCGCCCGGAACCGCGCGTCCACCGTCGCCACCACCTCGGTCGTCGCCCGCTCATGTGGCGCGTCGAAGCAGGGGAACCAATACCGCGCGTCCTCCGCCTCGCCCTGCGTCCAGGCTTGCGTTTCCTCGTCCGAGTAGCCCAAGCGCCTGTTCCGGAAATACATCCCGCGCACGGGCCGCGTCGTCGCGTACTCGATGGCCAGCGTCAGTTCCTCCCCCGGCGGGACCGGCGCCGGAAGCTGCATCCGCAGTTCATCTTCCGTCGTTTCGAAGTCCAGCTTTGTCTGGCCGTTCAGCGTCACGGCGGAGACGTCCAGCCCCACAGCATCAAACACCACCTCGGAAGCCGCCTCCCCCACCGGCGTCAACGAGTGCGTCGCGGTTCCCGCGATCTTCTCATGCTCTACATCCACGCTTAGATCCAGCCGGATGTGCGTGATGTCATACGGCCTCCCCCGCCCATAATGCCGCTCTGCCTGGTTCGATGTCCCGTCGAACGGGGCCAGATGCCGCACGCAGCGGTCCTCGGCAACCTCCGCGCCCAGGGAAATGATTAGAAAACAACCTGAAAGGAAGGAGCTGGCCATTTCTTGTTCTCACCAGATTAGAGTCAACTTCGGCTGATAATAAGAGGCGGGCGGAACGGCGTCAAACCAGCACGCGAAA
>JACPGD010000527.1 GCA_016182645.1 Candidatus Hydrogenedentota bacterium
CACTGCTGCTGGTGGCCTGGTTCCGACCCCAAACAGGACCGGCGCCCGCTACCAACACGCTGTCGCGGGAGATGGTGTTCGATACGCTAAGTCCTACCGCGCAGGAGGTGTGGCCGCACCACCTGTTCATGGCGGCGCGCCCACAGCCCGGGCAGTGGGTGGCGCTCGCGTCGCAAGGTACGCAGCTCTGGCGCTTGGAGATCGCTTCCCTCGAGGCAGGTGGACTGGGCATTAGCGGTGCCTGGGCGGAGTATACGGACACGCTCGCGCGTTTCTTCCGCTCCGGCGAGCTCGCGGGCACGGGGCGCTGGCTGCAAGTGGGTCAAGAGTTGGCGGTCACCCTGGATTTCCACGCCATACAGGATGGTTCGGAGTGGTCTACTCCGCTCCTGCTGCGCCGTTCGGCGGAACCGCTCCTCCTCCCCGAATTTGCCCGGCGGCTGGAACGCAGCGGGTATGTGCAGCCACTGCTTTACAACGAACTGCTCCCGCGCGGCGCCGGCTGGGTGGAAGCGGTGGAAAGCGAGTTTCTGAATGCCGCTTCCCCGCGCGTCCAGGTGCCCTTCCTGCGCGGGAGTTCCAACGTCCTCCTGGTGGATGGCAAACTCGACGAAAACACCTGGCGCACCCCCGCTTTGGGTGGAATTGAAGGCCACGGCGCCACCGCCGGCGTTTCTCCTGGCACGCTCATGGTGCGATACGATGAAGGCAATCTCTATGTGGGTCTGCACCTTACCCAAACGCCGGAGCGGCCGCGCCTGCTTTTCACCCTCCTGACACAATTTGATATTCCGGCGAGTTCGTCGGCGCGCTGGATGGTCCAATTTGAAAAAGACACCATCAGTGCCCGGCGGTGGGTCAGGCACGGGCAGGAGACGCCGTGGGACTGCCAGTGGCGGATTGCGGCCGGGTCTTTGCCGGGTGAGGCGCCGGGCGCGGCCTGGGAGGCGGAAGCCCTGATTCCTATTGCCAATCTGGGCAATGTCGTGCCGCCCAGACCCGGACAGCGGTGGCGGCTCAATTGCGCAGCGGGTGGGCCGAGCGGAGGGTCAGTTGCCGGTGCGGCCTATTGGGGGAGCGAGGACATTGAGGCGATTGAGGAAGGCATTCTCCTTGTTTTTGAGGGTGCGTGAGCGTCCAGGCCCGTGGGAGCGCGAACAGCCTTGCCCGCGCAGTGCGCGCGTGCACCCAATGGGCGCGCGGCCATCTCCGTCCGCGCCCACGCAAACCTTGCTGATTCATCTTGCCGGCACTCTCCTGTTGCTCTGGGCAGTGATTCCGGCCGCGGGCGCAGCGCCGCAGACACCCCAGGAGAACCCGCCCTCTTCGCCTCTCTATCTGACCCCCTGTGGGGACCAACTTTTCTTTTCGGCCGACGATGGACGCCATGGGCGGGAAGTGTGGGTGTGGGAGGCGACCGCTGGAGACGGTAATCCCGCAGGACGGGCCCGCATGCTCGCCGATCTCTGTCCCGGCCCGGCTGGTTCCGAGCCGGTAGGTTTCTTCTGCGCCGAGGGGTGGTTCTACGTGAATGCGATGACACAAGAGAAAAGCCGCCGTCAACTGTGGCTGTGGGACCCGGCCGAGGCGAAGTTTCGGGCCGTGTTCGACAGGGCTTCCGGCGGCCCTGCCTGGGAGCCAGACACCGTGGCCATGGTCCGGGGAATGCTCTACTTTACCGTCGTCCTGGCTGGTCGCTCGCGCCAAATCGCCATGGTTGCGCCGGGCACTTGCGATGGGGAGCTGCTCAGCGATGTCGAACAGGTCACACCGGACATGTACGCCCTTCTGGCGGACGAAACCATTGTATTTGCAGCGGATGAAGGACTCTGGCACTTCGATCCCGCGTCCAAGCAGACCCACTGCCTGGACAAGAGCCCCGGCCAGAACTTTGTGCTCCCCCTGCCGAACGGGGTCTTCTTTGCGCCCGACCATCCGGACTACGGCATGGAGCCCTGGTTCTCCGACGGCGCCCCCGAGGGGGCCCGGCTAGTGAAGGACATCATGGCCGGCCCCACCTCGTCCACGTTTGGACAGTTGAAATCGTGGGCCGGCGCGGTCTATTTCAATCCCGATGACGGCGCGCACGGCAGCGAGCTTTGGAAGAGCGACGGGACCGCGGAAGGGACCCTTCTCATCAAAGACATCAATGAGGGGCCCGCCTCCAGCGACCCACACTATTTTGCGGCCGCGAGCGATGCGCTGTACTTCGTTGCTTCCGATTTGGAGCATGGTCAGGAACTTTGGCGCTCGGACGGGCGCCCCGAGGGAACGGTGCTGGTGAAAGACCTGCACCCCGGCGCCCAGGGCACGGATATCTGGTCGCTCACGGAGTTTGGGACGCGGTTGTACTTCTGTGCGAGTACGGCGGCTTCTGGCGAAGAGGTATTCTTGACCGATGGGACGGGGCCAGGAACGCACGTGCTCCTGGACATCGCGCCAGGCCCCGAAAACTCCGGCCCCAACCACCTCGCGGCAATGGGGGAACTCCTGTTCTTCACCTGTAACGATTTGGTCCACGGGGAAGAACTGTGGCGCACGGATGGAACACCGGAAGGAACGTTTCTCGTGGCCGACATCGCCTTGCCGCGTTACAACCCTTCTTCCAGGCCGCGACAGTTGACCGCGCTGGAGGAGCGGGTGCTGTTCACGGTGGACGACCTCGAGCACGGCAAGGAACTGTGGAAGAGCGATGGCACGGAAGCGGGGACAATGCTCCTGTGCGATATTGCGTCAGGGGCCGCGGGAGGGGCGCCAACGGAATTAACACGCGCGGGCGCGCAGGTGTTCTTTGCGGCGGAAGCACCGGCCTCCGGCCGCGAGTTGTGGCACAGCGATGGAACCCCGGAAGGGACCAGGCTCCTTAAGGACATCCGTCCGGGGCCGGCAGGGTCGTCGCCCGAATTGCTTCATCCTTTTGGGACCACACTTTATTTTGCGGCCGACGATGGCGAGCACGGACGGGAACTGTGGCGGAGCGATGGCACGGAGGAAGGGACCATGCTCGTGCATGACATCACCCCCGGACAAACAGGCGCCGGTATTCAGCGCGTTTTTGATCTGTGGGGGAAGCCCTATTTCTATGCGCAAGCGGGCGCGGGGCTCACCACACTCTGGCGCATCGAAGATGACGGTCCCCGAGTTGCTCTAGAAATACAGGACCTCTTCGTCAGTGCCGGCCTTGATCTGGTTCTCACCAAAGAGACTACGGTCCGTGTGCTTAGCCCGGCGCAAGAAGCGCGTGGAGATGAGCTACTGGTTCCCGTCATTTACCCGCCCAGCAGCACCAGCGGTCATTCGGCTCCGGCGTCCATTGACGGCCTGACGTTTTTTGCCGCGCGCACGAGGGTCCACGGCGCCGAACTATGGAAGACGGACGGTACCCTTCATGGGACACGCTTGCTCTGCGATGCCTTTCCGGGGCCGCCGAGTTCCGGTCCCGCGCAGCTTCTGTGTGTTCAAGACACGCTTTACTTTGTCGCGGAAGAACCGCGGCTTGGCCGCGTAGTCTGGAAGACCTCCCCACCCTACCAGGCCGCCCGCGTCGTGAGCGCGTATCGTGCAGGATTCAGGCTGGGCGAAATCTCCCCAGACTCCCTCCTGGCGAGTGAAGATGGATTGGTGATCTCCTCTTTCTCCCCCATCAATCCGTACTCGCTGAAACCCCACCTTGGGTTCATCGGACATGCTAAGGATTCCAATAGTTACGAACCGCTGTACACGCTGCCAGCCGCCGGAGACAAGCGCATGCACGAACTGACTCTGACAGGCAGCCGCCTCTTCTTCACCGCGGATGACGGCTTGCATGGCGAGGAGCTATGGATCAAGGAGTTGCAGGCAACTGCGCGGAGCGCCGCCCCAGCGCATTTGGTCAAGGACATTGTGGCCTATGGAGACTTTGTGCCGCTGAGCAGGTAAACTAAGGTCAAGTGTTGGCAATCCTTCATTGACGGGAGCGAGGGCATCCTTGTCCACGTTTGGGGACCGGCGCGTGGACAGCAATGTCCGCGCTCGCGTACATCAACTCTCGGGGGATGGAAGACCATGGAGTATCGTCTGGTCGCTGTCAAAGGAAAGAGTACCAAAGGGGGCGCATGGTTGCTTGGTGAGGAGGGGTTGCTGGTGGGGCGCGACCCCACCTGCGACGTAGTCCTGGACGATCCCGCCGTCTCGCGGCGGCACTGTCGTCTCAAGGCCGCCCCGGACGGCCGCGTTAGTCTCGAGGACTTGGGGAGCCGCAATCCCGCACTCGTCAATGGGCTACCCATCCACGAGGGACTCCTGGAGGCGGGCGACCAGATCGTCCTGGGGAATTATGAATTCCTGCTGGCGTCCGGCCGCGAAGCCCGGCGCGTGGACTTCAGCCGGTCGCATGCGGCCCCGACGGTGTCGTGGGACAGGGGCGACATGGTGGCCCTGGATGTGGATACGACCAAACCCGCCACGCACAATCGTCCGCGGACCCTGAAAGACCTTGCTCTGCTGCACGAGATCACGTGCGACGTCAGCGCCGCGGCCTCCGCGGAGGAACTCCTCCGGATTCTGTACGCGCGCATCGAGGACCGCTTCAGGCCTGTATGTTTTTGGGCGGCACTGGTGAATGAGGACACGCCGGAACTGGAGTGTCTTTCCGGAGTCTCATCGCCCCAGCCTCCCCCCTTGCCGCTCCTCCACAAGGCACTTCAGGAACGAAAGGCGCTTCTCGAACCGGTCCGGCGTTGCACGGACGGCAAGAAGGAACTGCTCTTCAGCATGGCATGCCCTGTCCTGCTGGCCAGCCGAAGCCTGGCCGTCCTGGCGCTGCAATCCGACCTGTCGCACGGTGTCTACGACGAAGAGGACTTGAGGTTCCTTGTGCTGCTGGCCCAATCCTTGGCGCCAGCCCTGTACGCACTGAAAAGCATCGAGCAGCTTCGGCGCGACAACGAACTGCTGCGGGGAAGCGCTGCCGAGCCGTTGAGAATCCTGGGGAACAGCCGGGCGATCCGCCATGTGCGCGCGCTGGTCGCCCAGGCCGCCAAATCCGCCCTGAATGTGCTTGTCCTGGGTGAAACCGGCACCGGCAAAGAACTCGCGGCCCGCAGTATTCACATCCTATCTCCGCGCCGGACGCGTCCACTCGTGGTCGTGAATTGCGCCGCCATTCCCCGCGACCTCTTCGAGAGCGAAGTGTTTGGACACGTCAAGGGCGCGTTTACGGGCGCGGTTGAACCTTCAGAGGGTCTCCTGGCCCAGGCCAGCGGGGGCACCCTCTTCCTCGACGAAGTGGGTGATTTGAGCCTTGAGAACCAGGCCCGGCTCCTGCGCGCGGTGGACACCGGGACGTTTCGCCAGGTCGGCGCGAAACAGGAGTCGCGCGTGGACATTCGCGTTGTCGCTGCCACCAACATGGACATCGCAGCCGCAGTGCGCGAGGGTAGTTTCCGAAAAGACCTGTACCACCGCCTCAATGGCTTTGAGATTCAGATTCCTCCCCTGCGCGAACGTCCGTCCGACATTCCCATACTTGCGCAGCATTTCTTCGATCTGGGACGCAACCGAGCCAAGCGGCCGCTGCGCGGCATGACGCCCGAATCCCTCGCCTATCTGGCATCACGGTCCTGGCCCGGCAACGTCCGGGAACTGCGGAATGTCGTCGAACGGGGTATTGCCTCCACCACGCGTGACGTACTGATGCCCCAGAACTTGATCGAATCAAGGAGCGATTCATCGCCGGAACCCACCGGGGAAGAGCTGACCCTTGAGTCCGTTCAGCTCCGCCACATCGCCGAAATCCTGCGCCAGTGCGGTGGAAATGTGCCGCAGGCCGCCCGGATCCTGCAAATCAGCCGCAGTTCGCTCTACGCCAAAATTGCCGAGTACGGCTTGCAGGTCTGAGCCACCCCTCTCCTCCAGTGAACCTCGGACGTCATCAGTCCGAATTCTGGAATGAACTGCACGGTTTTTTCTTCCGCTGATCGCGCACCATCCAAATCCTCTGTGCATAAGTCATTGCGTAAATTATAGATAGCCATTCTATTCTTAGAGAAACTCAATCATTGGCAAAGTAATTGCCTAAGTAAACTTGGACTATGGCTCAGGAACGGGCTGCGATGCAACACGCCGGGGGTACACGGGGAAAGGCAGTGAAGGCTGCGGCGGGGACACGATCTCGAAAGCGCCGTAGCGTCAATTCCTTGGAAAACGTGACCAAACAGCACATTGCGCGAGTGCTTTCCATGACAGGCTGTGAACTAGAACGTACCGCGCGGATCCTGGGTGTCTCGGTCGAAGAACTGCGCAGGTTGTTGTCGGATCTCGAAGTCCCAACATGCAGCCCCGTCCAGAATTTGGACGCAGGGCCGGAGAGGCAAGAGTAAGGCAGGGCATATGGCTTCGGTCATTGAAAAGACAAAACACACCATCGCTACTACCTCGCAACTGTATGTGTGGTGGATGGTTACCTTCAAAGGATACCGAGTGGACATGGAGATCGCGCAACCGCGTGGCGTGCTCTTGGGCCGGGTGCGCTACACCACCACTTGGATGCTGGAGCCGCGCTTGAACGGGAGAAAGAACGGGAGATGACCCGGGTTCCGCGGCCTTTTTGGCGACATCAGATCCATGAAAGTTGAAGGGGGTAGTTGAGTCCAGATTTTGGACGAACTCCGGTGAGGAAGCCTGCAAAGAGGAACCTGCAGCGTCTGC
>JACPGD010000019.1 GCA_016182645.1 Candidatus Hydrogenedentota bacterium
ACACCATTTCCTTCCTGCACGAATCGCTGCAGGCGCTCCGGCCTGTCCCTGTCTTTATTGCCCCAGGCAATCACGACCCTTTTGTGCGGACCTCTCCCTACGCCAGTGAGGCGTGGCCCGCCAATGTGTTTATTTTTGCTCGGCCTGTCTGGCAGCAGCATGAACTGAAACACCTTCCGCTGACCATCCATGGGTTTGCCTTCGACGGCATTGAGATTTCGGCCAACCCCTTTGGTTCGCTTACTGTCCCCCAAGATGGCCGTGTCCATGTGGCCCTTGGGCATGGCTCCGAGCGCGGCCACCAGCCTGCGGACAAACCGTCGTACGCACCGTTTGACGCCGCCGATGCGGCCTGCGCGGGCTTGCACTACCTGGCCCTCGGCCATTTCCACAGCTACACGGCAATCACCGGCAATTTTTCCACGACCGTCTGTTATAGTGGCGCGCCAGAGGGGCACGGTTTCAATGAGCCGGGCCCGCGGCACTACGTGGAAGTTGAGATTGCCCAGTCGAACGGAGCGGTGCGCGTCCAGCCGAGGCCCGTCGTCTCTTCACAGATCGTCTACGCCGCCCACACGCTGGACATTTCCGAATTCACGAACGCCCAGCAACTCGTCGAGGCGCTCCGTGCTCTTGCCGCCGCGCAGCCCTACCGCCAGATTGCGCGCATCCGTCTGATTGGATGTTGCGCGCCCGGACTGCTCGAGCAATTCCCGGCGGTAGCTGACGCCGTGGCCGAACACTTCGAGCATCTGCAATTGTTGCCCGAGGTGACCGCGCCGGAAGACTTCGACGCGCTGGCCCGGGAGAAAACCAGCCTGGGCGCGTTCATCGGACGCATGAACAGCCACATTGCCGCCGCCCCGGACGAGGAACGCCGGGCGCTGCTGCTGCGCGCCCGTGATGTGGGCCTGGCGGCGTACCGAAACCAAACCCTGCCAATTCGGGGCCTGGGAGTGGCGCGATGAAGATCAGGCGCATCTCCATTGACGGGTACGGCCGCTTCACAGGACTGTCCCTCGACTTCGCCCCGGGGCTGCAAGTGGTGCTCGGCCCCAATGAGCAGGGCAAGTCCACGATCCGCGGCTTCATCACCGAAATGCTCTATGGCCAGAAGCGCAGCCTGGCGCAGCGCGCTTATGAGGAGAGCAATGAACTGCGCCTGCCCTGGACGAACCCCGATTGCTACGGTGGCGCGCTTCAATACGTGTTGGACAAGGGCCAGGAAATTGAAGTGATTCGCAACTTCGACCGCCGGCGTGAAGCGATACAGGTCTACGACCGCACGCATGCCCGCGAAATCACGGCCGAGTTCGAGTTGTTGCGCAACCGTGAGGTGGATTTCGCCAGTTCACATCTCGGCCTGACGAAGGACGTCTTCTGCGGCGTCGCCACTATCGGCCATTTCAGTCTCGACGACTTGGGCGATCATGACGCCCTGAACCAGATCCGTGAGAAGCTGCTCACTCTGGCGGACTCCGCGGAGGAATCGAATTCGGCGGAGGCGACCCTGAAACTGCTGAAGAACCGCGTGACCGAAATCGGCGCCTCCAACGCGCGCACAAAACCGCTCGCCATGGCGCACGCGCGGCTCAGCGCGCTCCAACAGGAACTGGGCACGGCGCAAGCACTCCAGCGTGAGCTGGAGGAAGTCTCCGAAAAACGGGTTGCGCTGGCCCAGGAAATTGCCCAAGTCCGGGAATTGCGCCTCCGGCGGGAGGAGGACTCCCGCGTGCTCGAAGCGCACATGTTGGCGGGGCGCCTCCGCGAGGCCGAAGCCCTGTCCGCGCGCATCAACCAAGCCACGCAGCAATGCTTTGCCTTAGGCGCCGTGCGCGACTTTCCGCACCAGCGCGAGGCGGAGTTGAACCGCATGGAGACACAGATTAATACGGCGCGCGTACAGCTCGAGCGGACGCGCAAGGAACACGTGCAACTTCTCCAGCAATTGAAGGAAGAGCGGCGGAGACTCGGTTCCGAGGCCGCTGAAATCGTGCACGAAGTACCGGAGGAGGCCGAAACCAGGTTGACTACGCTGTCCACCTCGGTCGAGCACCTGCGGGAACGGCTGGGGGAAACGGAGAACCTGGTGGAACTGTCGCGGAACCGGCTGAAAGAAGCCCAGGTCGCCGTGACGGCTTTGCCAGACTTCAGCCGCATTGCCTCGGACCCCGTCGAATGGATCACGCAACTGGCCAGTTCGTTCAGCATCGCCTTGCGCTCGCGCGACGATGAAGTGAAGTTGAGGACGCGCCTGCGCGGCGAAGTTGACCAGCGCCGCGCCGCCACGCGCACCGGCGAAGAACTCTTTCGCGAATGCCAGGACTTTGCCGAACAATCCCGCGAATACGAGTTGGAGAAGCGCGTGCAGCAGGACCATATCGTGCAGGGGCAAAGCCGGCTCCAGACGCTTCAACTTGCTGAGGAAGAAATCGCCGGGGACGTACCGGAAATGTACTGGCTCTTGGCGCTCTGCGTGGCGTTTCTTGGGGTCCTGGGGGGAGTGTTTGTTCGGACCCAGAATGTGGGGTTCCTCTATGCCGGCGCCTTGGGCGGGTTGGCCAGCTTATACTTCATGTACAAGATCAGCAACGCCAGACTCCGCCTCAAGCGGACCCAGCAAGAAATTGAGGGGACGCGGGCGGACGTGGAGCGTCTGGAAAAGAATGCCGCCGGCGAACCGGGCCTGATCGACCGGATGATGCAGCAGGGCGGCTGCCAGACCGTTCGCGAACTCGAAGCCACCTACGACCAGTATCGCCTGGCCATGGCCGAATTGAACGCGCGCGAAGAAGCCTTGGCCGCACAGGAGGAGAAGGCGGAAGAGGCGGAAGAGCGGGTGCAAAAGATGCTCGAGCGGATTCGCGGCACCTTCAAAGACGTCGGCGAAAACCTGGCGGATGAATACGGCGTCCAGGAAGCCACGGGCCGGGTGGTGGCCCGCTACCAGGAATACCGGGAAGTCAAACGGCGTGTCAGTGACAGCCGCTCCGTGCTTGAACGTCATGAAGCCGAGCACAAGCGCCTTCTGGCGCTCCTGCACAATGCTGAAGAGGAACTGGGCAAAGCGGAAGCGCAAGTCAGGCAGTTCATGCATGACCACGGGTTCACGGAAGATTCCCAATTCCCCACCGTGACCGCCGCCTTGCGCGCGTACCGCGAGCGCGTCAGCGGGCGGCGCGAGCAGCGTGCGCGCGTCGATCTCCTCCAAGAAAAGTCCCAGGCGCTCGAACGCCGGATTAAGGCCGAGGAGTTCGATCTCGAGAAGCACGAGCAACAACTGGCCCACCTGCTGGCGAAGGCCGGCGTGTCCACGTTGATTCAGTGGCACGAAACCGCCGCGAAAGCGCGCGAGTATCAGGAAATCTGGGCGCGGCGTGGAAGCTTGGAAGAACAGCTAGCCATGGTGCTGCAGGGCCAGGACCTGAAACAACTGCGCGAAAATGTTAAACACCTGGGCGCGCTGCCCCCGCCGCCAAGCCAGAACCGGGAGCAGCTCAAGAGCGAAATCGAACAGCTTGGCGGGCGTGTGGACGCGCTGATGAAAGAGGAACATGCCCTCCATATCCTGATTACGCAGCGCACGGGCGGCGTGCGAAGTCTCAACGAGATTGAAGAAGATCTGGCGGCCGTCGGGCGGCAAATGCAAGACCTGGATCTCGAGTATGAAGCCACCACCTATGCCATGGCCCTCATCGAGGAAATGGCCCGTGACAAGCACGCCCGGATTGCGCCCAGACTCGCCGACAAGGCCAGCCAGTATTTCAAGACCATCACCGGCGGCGCCTATAACGAGTTGCTGATCAGCCGCGACATGACCATCAGTGTGCGCATCCCGCAAACCAACCGCATGGAAGAAGCGCCCGAGAAGAGTCTGAGCAAGGGAACGGTGGACCAGCTCTACTTGTCGTTGCGCCTGGCGCTCGTGCGCGCCATGAGCGACTCCACGGAGTCCATTCCCATGCTGCTCGACGATCCATTTGCCAACTATGACGATGTCCGCCTGGAACGCACGCTGCGCTTGCTCGCCGAAATTGGGACGGAACACCAAATCCTGCTCTTCACCTGCCGCGAAGATGTCGCCCGTGCCGCGGAATCCTTGAACACGCCCATTGTCCGGCTGAATGGCGTGGCAGCCGCCACGCCGCATAATTGACCGGGCGCCCGAAAGGGACGGGAAGGAGGGGAGGAATGCGGAGCAAGAGACGGCAGGAAGCCCCGGCGCGGCCAAAAACTAATTAGGGACAGCCACCTAATCTCCCCCGACAGCGGTGGCTGTCCCTAATCCCCCAGTTCCCCCTAATCCCCCGGTGAAACTGTTGGATCCGTGAGTCCTCGTGACTCCCCAAAGAGCATTGCCCGTGCCAAGTGCTCTGGGGGTGTCTGAACACACACCGGTGATGCAACTATTGCACTTAAGCCAAAAGCTATATTTTGAATCTCTTTTTTCGGTTGTCCTTTTGCGCAGTTTTGGTCAGGACACCTCTGTCTGCCCCGCCTTCCAGCACGCCGGTATTTTGTGCACCACCGGTTCACCCTGCGCGGACGTTCTCGTTGCAGCTATCTCACGCACATGGTATCGTGCTGGCCGGTGTTGCACGGACGCTTCCGGCACAGCGCCCGGACGACACGGATACTGGTAAGACGATACCGTATTTACGCGACGATGCACCAAGGACAAAGGCCTCATGGGGAACGACTTTATTCTTGCGCTTGACCAGGGAACGACCAGTTCCCGCAGCATTCTTTTTGATCGTTCCGGCGCTATTTTGGGCGCCGAGCAGGAAGAGTTCCGGCAGATATACCCGGCGCCGGGCTGGGTCGAGCACGATCCGCTCGAAATCTGGAATACCCAGGTCGCGACGGCGCGGCGCCTCCTCGACCGGCTGCGGATAGCCCCTGCGGAGATTGCCGCCATAGGCATCACCAATCAGCGCGAGACTTCGATTGTCTGGGACCGGAAGACAGGGCAGCCACTGCACAACGCCATCGTCTGGCAGTGTCGGCGCACTACCCCGTTTTGTGAACAACTCAAGGCCAGCGGCCTGGAGGTCGAGGTGCAACGGCGCACGGGTCTCGTCCTCGATGCGTACTTCTCCGGTACCAAAGTGCGCTGGTTTCTCGACAACGTGCCGGGCCTCCGCGCGCGCGCCGAACGCGGCGAGGTCTGCTTCGGCACTGTGGACACCTGGCTCCTCTACCAACTCACGGGGCGTCATGCTACCGACTACTCCAATGCTTCCCGGACCCTTCTCTACAACATTCACGAACTGCGGTGGGACGACGTACTGCTCGACGCCCTCGGGATACCGCCCCTGGTCCTGCCCGAGGTTGGGCCCACCGCGCAGATCTTCGGCGTGACCGCACTTTTCGGCGGCGACATTCCCGTTGCCGCCATGGTGGGTGACCAGCAGGCCGCTCTCTTCGGCCAGACGGCCTTTCAACCCTGGCAGTCCAAGAACACGTATGGCACCGGCTGCTTCATGGTCATGAATACCGGCCATGCCCCCATCCATTCCAAGTCAGGCCTTATCACTTCGCTCGGCTGGGGACTTGGCGGCAGCGTCGAGTATGTCCTCGAAGGAAGCATCTTTGTCGCGGGGGCGGTCATCCAATGGCTGCGCGACGAACTCGGCCTCCTCCGCAGCGCCGCCGAAAGCGAAGCCGTCGCTGCCCAGGTTGCGGATTCCGGGGGGGTCTACATTGTTCCCGCCTTCGTCGGCCTGGGCGCCCCCCACTGGGACATGCGCGCCCGCGGCCTTATCACCGGCCTGACCCGGGGCACCTCGCGCGCGCATCTCGTGCGCGCCGCGCTCGAATCCATTTCATTTCAAAGCGCTGACGTGGCCCACACCATGGAATCGGATTCCGGCCAGCCACTGGCTGTGTTGCGGGTGGATGGCGGGGCCGCGGCCAACAACCTCCTCATGCAGCACCAGGCCGATGTGCTGGGTATACCGGTGGAGCGGGGCGTGACGGTGGAAACGACGGCACTGGGCGCGGCCTTCCTGGCGGGACTTTGTGTGGGTTTCTGGAAGGATAAGGCCGAAATCAGCAATCTCTGGCGGCGCGACCGCCTCTTCGAGCCGGCGTGGACGGCCGATCAACGCGCCGTTGCTTGGGCGGGCTGGCAGGAGGCCGTGCGCCGGACCCGGAGTGATGGCGGTTTTTAGTGGTTAATAGCTAAAACCCGTCAAACTCGACTGTTTTAGGTTCTTTATGGCGCTCCGATTTGGAGCAGCCCTGCACGCCTTTCCGGCCCGATTCAAGCACTTTTCTGTGCTTGCTGAATGCCGCCCGCTGTGGTAAAATGCACTTGGTCAGCGCCACATGTGGCGTTTCTCCTTCCGCGGAGGCCTGGTGCGGCAACGTATCAGGCCTCTTAATATTTTGGCCACAAGATCGGTAGGCGGTCGGAGGAGTCTGGATCCCGGGGCGAGATTGGGCGCGGAACAAAACCCGTTTTTGTGGTATAATATGGTTTGCAAGCGCCGGTAACGGCGTTTCTCCTTCCGCGGAGGCCTGGTGCGGCAACGTATCAGGCCTCTTATTATTTGAATTGAGTCCCCAACAGTGACGTGATACCCTGATGCCATGCGATTTGAGGTCACGTTTGCACCCAATGCTGAGATTGACCTGGACTATTTCAAACCCCGTGATCAAAGAATCATTGTGGACGGTATTGACAAGTTCCTGGGGATCGAAGCAAACATCGAAAGCAACCGTCGCAAGCGACTTAGGCCAAATCTTATTGCTCCATGGGAACTCAGGATGGGAGATTTCCGGGTTTTCTACGAAGTGGTTGGCAGTGTTGTGAGGGTCACGGCCATCGGCCAAAAGTTCCACAATGATCTTTTTGTGCGGGGCCAAAGGAAAGACGTATGAAGACCATTGATCTGCGTGTTGGAGAGCAATCGCTGAATGACTTGCTGAAGCTGGCGAAGAACGAGGCCATATTGATCCGCACCGCCACGGGAGAGGACTTCGTACTTGAGTCGGCCCATGATTTCGACATTGAAGTGGCCACGCTTGGGGCAAGTCAGCCGTTCATGGATTTTCTCGATGCGCGATCCAAGGAACCGGGAAGCGTCCCGATGAGTGAAGTACGCAGGAAACGGGGTCTGTGAGTCCCTCGGTTGCCAAGCTCGTCACTTCGCAGGTGTGAGTTCCGTTACGGCGGTGTTGGAGCGCAGCTCGGGGCCCATTTGGCGGAAGAGCGCCACGCCACTGATCTGCTGGAGGCCCGTTGTCTCCGCGGGAACGTTGACGCGATAGATGAATGTCACCGGAAATGGCGGGATCGTCACCCACAGAAACTCGGTGGCGCCAGTGCTGCTCCTGGGCACCACGCTGTTGGGTTCATCGCCCGAGATAACCTCATTGAAGGTCCAACCGCTGGGTAGACGCTCGCTCAGTCCAAGCGCCAGCACGTCTTCCGTTCCCGTGTAGGTGAGTTCCACCTGGATGTCCACGGTGCCCCCGGGCGTGTAGGTGGCCCCGCCGATAATCTCCCGCGCGAGCGCCATCTGGCCTTCGCCTTCCCCTTCGCCCTCACCCTCGCCTTCTCCTTCACCTTCCCCTTCGCCTTCTCCCTCGCCTTCGGCCGCGGTCACTGTGACGTAGGCAAACTTGGCTTCCTGATCGGTGCCCACCTCCGAGGTGACACTGAGGCTCACGTTAAAGCTGCCGGCCGCCGTGTAATTGTGGGAGGGGTTCTGTGTCGTGCTGCTCGCGCCATCGCCGAAATTCCAGGACCACGACGTGATCGGGGAAGTCCCCGGCGTGGATGCGTCGGTAAACGCCACGGACAGCGGCGCCTCGCCAGTTAACGGCACGCCGCTAAACTGCGCCACCGGTTTCTCTTTACAGCCGAAACTGGTGATCGCGAACAGAATGGTAAGAAGCGGGAGAAGAAAACGCGTGCGGCTCATGCAACATCCTTTCATGAAGACACTGGCTTCGGTAAAGCATACCCTCACGGCCAGCAGAAGTTCTAATCAGTAGTCGCGCACTCGCCGAGCGCGCGACTTCCGGATTCCCACATGTCGCCAGTCATACGCAACGCCAGTCGCGTGCGCGGCGAGCGCGCGACTACTCGGCAACTCGTAACTCGCAACTCTTCTGTATAATACGCGGCCATGGCAGAAAAATGGATGACATTGGCGGACATTGCCCCGGGAAAAGTGACGCCCATGGTGCGCCATTTTTCGAATTGTTTTTTGAGGACGCCATTGAAGCGGCGGAATTGCTCGGCCTGGCGCTCACCTCGCGGGATGCGACGGAGAAAGACGAGCGCATCCCCATGTGCGGCGTGCCCGTGCGCGCCGTGGACCAGTACGTTGCGCGCGTGATCAAGGCCGGGCGCACTGTGACCATCTGCGACCAGATGGAGGACTCGCGCGAGGCGAAAGGGATCGTGAAACGGGCGGTGGTGCGCACCATCACGCCCGGCACGGTGCTTGAGCCGGACCTGCTCGATGAGCGGGCAAACAATTACCTGGGCGCGGTGCTCGTGGGGGCGCAGGGCGCGGGGCTGGCCTTTCTCGATGTAACCACGGGCGAATTCCTGGCCGCGGAACTCAACGGTAAGGCCGACACGGCGCTGGCTGACGAGCTGACGCGCAACAGTCCGGTGGAAGTGCTGCTGCCGGAGACGCATGAAGAGAAGGCGGTGGAGGTGTGGCAACAGCGCTTCCCGCGGATTACGTTCACGCGCCGTCCCGATCAGGATTTCGACATGGCGGCGGCGGGCGAGTTGCTGCTGGAGACTTTCGAACTCAGCACCTTGAAGGGCATCGGGCTGGAAGACGCCCAATGCGCCACGGCCTGCGCGGGCGCGCTGCTGCGCTACGTGCGCGAGACCCAGCGCGATGCCGTGCCGCACCTCCAGTTCCTGCGCCGCTACAATCCCTCGGGCTACGTCATTCTCGACGGCAACACGCAGCGCAACCTGGAACTGATCGAGTCGCTTGCGGACAAATCGAAGCGCGGCACGCTGCTGGGCGTGCTCGACCGCACGCTGACCAGCATGGGCGGCCGCAAACTGCGGCATTGGATTCTGCATCCGCTGGTGGACGTGGACGCCATCCGCGCGCGGCTGAACGCGGTCGAGGACTTCTTCGAGAACAGTGAATTGCGGCTGGCGTTGCGCGAGTTGCTGAAGGGATTCTCGGATCTGGAGCGACTGCTCGGACGACTGACGGCGAAGGCGGGTAACGCGCGCGACGTGAAGGCGCTGGGCCGCTCGCTCGCGCGCATCCCGGAGATCCGCGCCACGCTGGGCGCCGCGCGCGCGCCGCTGCTCCAGGAAGTACACGCGCAGTTGGATGAACTGGCCGATGTGGCGGGTTGGATTGACGCCGCCATCGTTGACGAGCCGCCGCTGGCGCTGAACGAGGGCGGGCTGCTCAAGGACGGGTTCAACGAGAAGCTGGACCACTTCCGCGGCCTCGTGCGCGGCGGGCGTGACTGGATCGCGACGCTGCAAAAGGAGGAACGCGAGCGTACCGGCATCAGCAATCTCAAGGTCGGTTACAACAAAGTCTTCGGCTACTACATCGAGATCAGCAAAGGCAATGCGCGCAGCGCGCCGGAGGACTACCACCGCAAACAAACGCTCGTCAATGCTGAACGCTACATCACGCCGAAGCTCAAAGAACGCGAAGAAGAGATCCTGACCGCGCAGGAACAAATGAGCACACTCGAGTACGAGCTCTTCGTCGCGCTGCGCAACCGGATCGCCGCGGAAGCGCGGCGCATCCAGCAGTCGGCGGATTTGCTCGCCACGCTCGACGTGTTCCTCGCCCTGGCGGATGTGGCGGTGACCAAGGGGTATGCGAAACCCGAGATCCAAGAGGCCGGCGACATTCAGATCCGTGAGGGGCGGCATCCCGTCGTCGAGGATCTCATGCAACGGGCGGAGTTCGTGCCGAACGACACCCACCTCGACCCGGAGCGCACGGCATTGCAGATCGTCACCGGGCCGAACATGGCGGGCAAATCCACCTACCTGCGCCAAGTCGCGCTGATCACGCTGATGGCGCAAATGGGGAGTTTCGTGCCCGCGGCGGGGGCGCGGATTGGCGTCGTCGACCGCATCTTCACGCGCGTCGGCGCCTCCGACAACCTCGTGCGCGGCGAAAGCACGTTCATGGTCGAAATGATCGAGACGGCGAACATCCTCAACAGCGCCACGCGTCAGAGCCTCCTCGTGCTCGACGAAATCGGCCGCGGCACCAGCACCTACGACGGCATCAGCATCGCGTGGTCGGTCGCGGAATACATTCACGATCACGTCCGCGCGAAGGCGCTCTTTGCCACGCACTACCACGAACTCACCGAACTCGCCAACAAGCTCGAACGCGCGAAAAACCTCAACGTCGCCGTCCGCGAGTGGGGCGACAAGGTCATCTTCCTCTACCGTATTGTCGACGGCGGCGCGGACCACAGCTACGGCATCCAGGTCGCCAAGCTGGCGGGCCTCCCCCCCGCCCTCATCCGCCGCGCGAGAGAGATCCTCGAATCCCTCGAATCCGGCAACACCGCCGCCCTCGGCCTCCCTCAGCAAATGTACCTCTTCGGCCCACAAACCGCCCCCGCCCTCCCCAGCGAAGTCGAAAAGGAACTCCAATCCGTGGATCCCGACACCCTCTCCCCCCGCGACGCACAGGAGTTTCTGTACCACCTCAAGCATTTGCTGTCCAAACCGCGGAAATCGTAGTTCCAGGCTTCGAGGGGACAAGGCCAAGGGGGAATTGTTCCACGTGGAACACTGCACATTTGTTCAGTGGTAGTTCCTGTGCGCGAAACAAGGGTGGCAGATCTGTTCAGCGACGGGGGGAAGTGGGCGAGTGCCGTTTGCGAAACAAGGGGGATTCAGCGAACAGATGCTTTGGATTCTAAGAAAATAGGAATAACTGAAAAACACTCCAAGCTTTTCCGTGCCAAACATGCTAATCAACTCGTCTCGACGCGTCTTGGCCCCGTTTGAAGAGATGCCCGGCCCATTGCTCAACGCCGAGTGCGCGAGAAACTGGGTAACGTCCCCTGATTTCCCCCTGATTTCCGAGTGCGCGAGAAACTGGGTAACGTCCCCTGATTTCCCCCTGATTTCCCCTGATTTCCCTCCTGATTTCTGATTTCCAATGATTATGTGAAAAGTATTAAACCTGTAACAAAAACGAACCGAGATCTGGTTCACAGGTTGGCGAGGCGGCCGCCTCAACAAAGGGGCAGATGAGAGAATAAAACCACGGAGGCCACTGAGCGCACGGAGGAGAGAATGTGCGAACGCGTGCGCGTGCGAAGGTGCGAAGGTGTGAATGGTCGCACACGGAAACTTGAATCTGCCGCATGAACTTCCGCGCCGGAATACAGGAAGTTGCCAGAGAACGGCGCAGAGGTGGGGCAAGGAGGACTTGGAAGATTTTCACCGGAAGGGAACGGAGATAACGAAGGAAAGCGGGGGCTTCTCCTGTCTTTCCGCCAAAGTTCTCCGCGGTTTTTCACGGCCACTCCAGGGCCATTGTTTCCTCCGTTTCCTTCTGTTCAATTCGGTCCCCTCCATTTCCTCTTCCAGCCCCTTGCCGGGATGCTCAACCCGGTGCTCCTGATCGCACACGATGACGTGAAGCTGCTTCGGCATGAGGATGCAGGCGTTGATGCGGAGCGTCATTTCGTTGTGGCAGAAATTGAAGCTGTCAGTGATGATCCGTCAGGGGGCTTCGCTGATGAAGACGGGCAACCAACCCACGACGGAGTAGGTGATATAGTAGACGGAGTACTCCTCACTTAGTTGGTAGGCTTCCATGGAGGCAAAGTATATAGCGGGCCGGGCGGTGGCGAAGAAGGGGAGGGAGACCTTCGGTCGCCGGAGTGCGGGGTCAGGAGACCCGCGCACAACAGAGAGCGAGAGAGCGGCTCCCGGAAAGGAAATGCAGGCCACTCTGAGCTTGTAGATGCGCGCATCAACGAACTGAAAGATTGGCGGGGCGCGTTGCTCGCCCGGCTCCGAAGTCTCATCAAAACAGGCCGCCCCCGAAGTGGTCGAGGGAGCGGGTTGTGGTATCATCGTCTCACCATGGTCAGGTTGAACGCACATTTCGATGGCAAGGTGATCGTGCCGGATGAGCCTCTGGCACTGAAGCCCAACCAGCGCCTGTGCATCCAGGTCGAGCCGCTCGATGAGCCGCCTTCGCAATTCGACTCCAAACGTCGTCTCGGACTTCAGCGCGGCGCCGTCATTTATATCGCCACCGACTTCGACGCAGAGCTCGGCGATGATTTCTGGCTGGGCGAAGTCCAATGAAGCTGCTGCTTGATACTCACAGCTTTATCTTCTATGTGGACCGCCCAGACGCGCTCCCTTCGGCGGCCCGCGCCGCTATGGAAGACTCATCCAACGAGCTTTTCCTGAGCCTGGTCTCGCCATGGGAAATGCAGATCAAGTCAACGCTCGGCAAGCTGCAACTCGGCAAGCCTGCCGCCGAACTCGTGCAAGCGGAACTGGATCGCGCTGCGATCCAACTTCTGCCCATTACGCTCCATCACATCGACGCGCTATCGCGCCTGCCGAACCACCATCGCGATCCGTTCGACCGCCTGCTTGTCGCCCAGGCGATTTACGAAGGCCTGACAATCGTCAGTTCAGATCAGGCCATCGCAAGATACGGCGCGCCGGTATTGTGGGAATAGATGCTCCCCACAGATAAACACCGTCAAGGGCGGGACAACCAACCTGAAGACGAGCAAGAGCAGCGCGAAGGAAACCTGCGGTCAGCGGAGAAAACTGCCATGCGACGCAACAAAGCCGAATCAAGCGATGCCTTGCGGGCGGTGGATGCCGTTTATGGCAAGGATGACCCCGAATGGACAGCCGGTGTGGAAGAGGAGCGGGTGAAGTTTGAAGTGGCCATTCAATTGCACAAACTGCGCACGGAGGCAGGATTGACGCAACGTGAACTGGCAAAACTTGTCGGGACCAGCCACAGCCACATCGCACGGCTTGAAGACGCGGCGTATGAGGGGCATTCACTGTCGATGTTCCGGCGGATTGCCGCAGCGCTGAATAGCCGGGTGGAGATCCGCATCGTGCCGGGGAGGCAGGCGAAGCCAGGACGGCGCACGTCCCGCGCAGCACGGGGGATGAGGGATGAAGGATGAGTAAGAGGAGACCTGGCGGTCGGCGGG
>JACPGD010000519.1 GCA_016182645.1 Candidatus Hydrogenedentota bacterium
AGGCGAAGGCGAAGGCGAAGGGGAAGGTGAAGGCGAAGGCGAAGGCGAAGGGGAAGGAGAAGGAGAAGGAGAAGGAGAAGGTGAGGGAGAGGGCGAAGGTGAAGGCGAGGGCGAAGGCGAAGGCGAAGGCGAGGGCGAAGGCGAGGGCGAAGGCGAAGGCGAAGGCGAAGGCGAGGGGGAAGGAGAAGGTGAGGGAGAAGGTGAGGGAGAAGGTGAGCCAACGACTGGACTGCCTTGCTGGGACATCCCCGATAGTGCGCGAATGATTGTACCGGCGGGGGTACAACAGGCCGCCGTGTGGCGATACACCACGTCGGATCCCGGCGAAGGATGGACGGAGGAAGCTTACAACGACGGCGGGTGGGAACTTGGTTCGACCGCTTTCGGTGACTTGGCCGAGGGCGCGCATGTCCGGACTTCTTGGGCGACCGACCAACTCTGGCTACGGAGGACGTTTTCTCTTACGGCGGAACAGGCGCGACTGGGCATCCACTTTTGGGGCCGGCACGATGATGGGATTGCCATTTACATTAATGGAGCCGAGGTCGCCTATGCCCCAACTTGGTGCGGGCCCAAGTATCGAAGAATCCGGCCGCAGTTCAGGATACTTGAGCAACTTCGCGACGGCGAGAACTTCATTGCGGTCCATGTTTGGAACACGGGTGGCGGCCGTTTTTTTGATCTCGGCGTCGTCGCGGATGATCATCGTGACTTTCATGACGGCATGTTCACGTTTGACGGGTTCATCTTGCCGCCGGGCAATGTCGAGCGGGTCGAGTGGCGGTACACGTTAGCGGCCCCTTCCCCTGAATGGATCGAGGAATCCTACGACGATTCCACTTGGGATGCAGGACCTGCGGCGTTTGGCCACCCGGGGAGTTTCGTTGACTATCGAGATCGTCTTCGCACGATTTGGCCACTGGGCCAATCGAATGTCCTTTGGTTGCGCCGTAGTGTTACGGTCTCGCCAGAAGATTTGGGCAAGATCGGATTCTGGATCCGCCACGACGATGCGATTGAGGTCTATGTCAATGGGGTACTGGCCCACGCCAAGGCCGATTGGAACTCCCGCTATTCCCTCCACAGCCCAACCGGCTTCGGACAGGCCGCCTTTCGAGCAGGAACGAATTCGCTGGCAGTGAAAGTTACGGACTATGGTGGGGGCGGCGCGTATTTCGATCTCGGAATCGTCCGCCTGCCGCTGAGCGATTTGCCGATCTGGAGTGGCCAGACGGACCCACGCCTGCAGACGTTCGTCGATTTCATTGCAGAGCGCATGGAGCGGTACCAGAATCCAGGCGTCACCTATGCCATTACCTGGAATGGCCACGTTATCCTGAATGGAAGTATGGGATGGTTTGATCGGGCGCATACGCAGCCCATGCCACCAGGCGTTTTCATGCGCTTGGCCAGTAACGAGAAGGTCATTACCTACGCCGGTCTCTGGCGGCTTATCCACCAAAATACGTCATTGCCTGAAATCGGTGAGAACTTCTCTTACGATACGAAGGTGTTTCAATACCTGGAGGCGCGGGGTCTTGAGCCACCCCCCGGAGTCGTGCCTGATCCACGTATTTATGACGTTACGGTTCAGCACCTGATCGATCACACGAGCGGTATCGTTGAACTACCCGCGGAGTCTCCCGTGCCCCGACACGGAGAGCTTTATGATGCCTTTGGCGTATGCACCGATAGCATTGGCTCCTGGGAGACGGTACGTTGGATATATGGCCAGCCATTGCGCTGGACGCCAGGACTCCCCACTGAGGAAGAACCTGATATCAGTTCCGGCTATTACTTGCTCCGGTACCTGGTTCACTTGATCTCCGGCGATTGGACGCAGTTGTACCAAGATTACATTTTCCCCTCGATCGAGACCAATGAAATCGCCATCTGCCATGAACACTTCGAGCACAGACATCGGTGGGAACCCTTCTACCTGACGTACGATTTTGAGCCTTATCCGCGGTGGTTCTATCTCGAGGATTACTTCGCCTTAATGTCGACGGCCGAGGGCATGGCGCGCTATCTCTACGGCTATACGCACTGCTGTGGCCAGCCCATGATTGATTTGGAGACGGGAGGCATCAACACGGCCGGCAGTGGGGGTGTCACCTACGGCGGCATGTCAGGCACCGGAAGTCTTTCTATCCAGCGGCCTTACGCGGGGGGCCTCATAACGCTGGTGCTCATTACCAACGGCGGCTGTTGCATGATCGATGAAACCCACGCCTTTTTCGACAATACGTTGTTCCCGGAGCTCTTCGAGCTTGGCCCCACACCCTCCATTGATACAACGCCGCCGTCACCCAGTGTTGAGGTGGAAGACCTGGTTCAAACCGGGTTTGGTCCAGCCGCGCGAGGGAATCTCCTTGTCACCGACGATTTGATCGGTGTTCACCCGCTCAAGAGCAAGCTCTTCTACCGTGCAGTGGACGGAGATTGGCAGGAAGCTGTCGATGTTGTGAACCTGCCCTTTGAGGATTTCCTCTTCGCGCCTGGCAATGCAGGGGAATACCACCTGCAGGCTGTAGCGACTGATCTTGCAGGCAACACTTCGCCTGTTCCCACAGGTTCCACCGGGACAGGCCATATCACCGTTATCTTGGGCGGAGGGGAAGGTGAGGGCGAGGGTGAGGGTGGGGGCGAGGGTGAGGGCGAGGGTGAAGGGGAAGGTGAGGGCGAGGGTGAAGGGGAAGGTGAGGGTGAA